>QAMI01000009.1 GCA_003150395.1 Candidatus Gastranaerophilales bacterium
CCTGAAGCTCCTGTACAAAACGGTAATGCGCTTCCGTTAGAATTAATTCCGTTAGGTACAATTGTTCACAACATCGAATTGAACCCGGGTCGTGGCGGAGTTATGGTTAGATCAGCAGGTAATGCCGCTCAAGTAATGGCTAAAGAAGGCAATTACGTAACAATCAAACTTCCTTCATCAGAAATGAGAATGGTAAGAAAAGAATGTATGGCAACCATTGGAACATTAGGCAACTCAGAATTCAAAAATATTTCTTTAGGCAAAGCCGGAAGAAAACGTTATATGGGTATCAGACCTACAGTCCGCGGTGTTACAATGAACCCTTGCGATCACCCTCACGGTGGTGGTGAAGGTAAAACAGGTCCCGGCGGACACCCGAAAACACCTTGGGGTAAACCAGCTCTCGGACAGAAAACCCGCAAAAAAGGCAAAGCTTCTGATAAACTAATCGTTAGAAGAAGAAAGAAATAGCGCGAGTGAGCTGAGGGCACAGGGTTTCTTGCAACGGCTATTAGTTGGGCAGAAAACCCGAAAACCCTTTAAACGCGAACGAGCAAGACCCTTAAAATAACAAAAACAAAACAACAAAAACAATAAAAGGAGAAATTAATGGCACGTTCATTAAAAAAAGGTCCATACGTAGAAGAAGCTCTACAAAAAAGAATCGAAAAAATGAATGCAAATTCAGAACATAAAGTAATTAAAACCTGGTCAAGAGCATCAATGATAGTACCTGATATGTTAGGTCATACAATTGCTGTTCACAATGGTAAAACTCATGTTCCGGTATACGTAACAGAGCAAATGATTGGACACAAATTAGGTGAATTCGCACCGACAAGAATGTTCAAAGGACACGCAGGTTCCGACAAAACTGCAAAAAGAAAATAACACGAACTGAAGGGATTTCCCTAAAGCCAACGAGTTAGATAAAAACTATAAGGAAAGTAAAAATGGAAGCTAAAGCAAAACAAACAGATATAAAAATGACAGCAAGAAAACTTCGCCGAGTAATCAACGAAGTTCGCGGAAAATCTGTCAAAGAAGCTCAAGACATGTTACGTTTTATGCCTTATTTCGCAGCTAGAGTTGTTGAAAAAAACTTAAAGGCTGCAGTAGCTAATGCTCAGGAAAAATACGGCGTGGGCGCTGAATCTTTGAAGATTTCCGAAATCTTTGCAGATGAAAGCGTTACATACAAAAGAGCACGTACAAGAGCTCAAGGCCGTATGTACAGCAGACTAAAACGTACATCTCACTTAACTCTTAAAGTTAGTGATATCGTTAAAAAGTAGCGCGAGCGCGCCGAGTGCGGAGGCTGGGCAACGAAAACATTGTTTTGAAGTTGACAACCGAAGACACCATTAAGGCAAGCGAGCAAGATGAAATGTAAAAGTACAAAACAAAAGGTATAAAAAATGGGACAAAAAACACATCCAACCGGATTTAGAGTAGGCATTATTCAGCCCTGGGCAAGCACTTGGTATGCTAAGTTCAAAGAATATCGCCAATTAGTAAAAGAAGACGATAAAATCAGAAAATTCGTCAAGAAAAAATTATACACAGCTGGTGTATCAAAAATTAATATCGCAAGAAAAGCTCAAAACATCACAATCACTCTTGTAACAGCAAAACCTGGTATCGTAGTAGGCAGAGGCGGACAAGGTATTGAAGAGCTTAAAAACGAAGTAACAAAATACATTGGCAAACCCGTAATAATTAACGTAGTAGAAGTTGCAAGAATTGATGCTGATGCTCAATTAGTAGCAGAACAAATCGCTCAACAGCTTGAAAAACGTGTAGCATTCCGCCGTGCAATGAAGCAGGCAATGCAGCGTACAATGAGAGCCGGCGCTCAAGGTATCAAAGTTATGGTATCAGGACGTTTGGGCGGTGCTGAAATTGCTCGTTCAGAATGGGCAAAAGAAGGCAGAATTCCTCTTCAGACTTTACGCGCTGATGTTGACTACGGTTTCAC
Organism: Candidatus Gastranaerophilales bacterium; assembly: GCA_003150395.1. Lineage (GTDB taxonomy): Bacteria > Cyanobacteriota > Vampirovibrionia > Gastranaerophilales > Gastranaerophilaceae > Scatenecus. Next base: position 1,979 of record QAMI01000009.1, read on the forward strand.
AGAAGCAGATACAATTATGGGTAAAATTGGTGTTAAAGTTTGGATTTTCAAAGGCGTGTTAATGCCAGGCGAAAAAGCCGACCAAAACATCAAAGCTAAAAACGACAAAGGCGGATCAGACAAAGGTATGAGACGTCCGAGACGTAACAACAGAGCTGCAGCAACAGAAAACGCAGCAGAATAAGTCAAAAGGTATATAAAAAACAATAGGAGCAAATATAATGTTACAGCCTAAAAAAACTAAATACCGCAAAATGATGAAAGGCAGAATGAAAGGTACTGAAACCAGAGGTACACAACTTGAATTCGGCGGTTATGCATTGCAAGCTGTAGAGCCCGGTTGGATTACCAGCCGTCAGATAGAAGCAGCTCGTCGTGCAATGACTCGTGAAATCAAACGCGGCGGTAATGTTTGGATTAAAATCTTCCCGGATAAACCGATTACGGCAAAACCGGCTGAAACTCGTATGGGTTCAGGAAAAGGTAACCTTGAATACTGGGTTGCTGTTGTTAAACCGAACAGAATTCTTTTCGAACTTGATTACTTTGATAGAAATGTTGCAGTTCATGCTCTTGAACTCGCAGCTCAAAAACTTCCAATCAAAGTTAAAGTTGTAGAAAAAGCTAAAGCGTAAGCGGTGAAATGCCGGATTAAAACGGCTCCGTTTATCGCTAAGACTTGGATTAACGAAATAAATAAAAGGAAAATAAACAATGAAATTAGATGAAATGCGCGAAAAAACAGTAGAAGAGCTGCAAAGTGCAATTGTTGACTGGAAGAAAGATTTGTTTAATTACAAACTTCAACTTTCAACTCACAAATTAGAAAATACAGCGTTAATTTCTAAAACAAAAAAACTTATAGCTCAAGCAAAAACTGTAATTAGAGAAAAAGAGGTAGAACATGCCTAAGAAAGAAAAACAAGGAATTGTAATCAGTAACAAAATGGATAAGACTGTAGTTGTGAAAGTTGCAGACTATGAGCCGCATCCAAAATACAAAAAGATTATAGAATCAAACAAACACTACAAAGCTCATGACGAAAACAACATTTGTTCAGAAGGCGATAAAGTTAGAATTATTGAATCAAAACCGAAATCTGCCGATAAACGCTGGACAGTTGTTGAAGTTGTTGAAAAAGTAAGATAGTGAATAAAAGGCAGCATTACCATAGAGTAATGAGAGGCCAATGTAGTAAACATACTATAAAAGAAAAAGGAAACTAAAATGATACAACAAGAAACAAGATTAGAAGTAGCAGATAACACAGGTGCAAAACAACTGTTATGTATTCGTGTTTTAGGCAGTTCTAACAAAAAGTTTGCAGCAGTAGGCGACAGAATCGTTTGCTCTGTAAAATCAGCAGCCCCTAACCAAACCGTAAAATCAGGTGAAGTTGTTACAGCTGTTGTAGTTAGAACAAAAGCTGATATAAAACGTGAAGACGGTTCAGTTATCAGATTTGATGAAAACGCAGCCGTAATTATTAACAAAGATGGTAACCCACGCGGAACACGTGTTTTCGGACCTGTTGCTCGTGAACTGAGAGACAAAGGATTCATGAAAATTGTATCTTTGGCTCCGGAAGTAATTTAGTGGATTTTTGAAATAGTGAAACTCACAAAACTCAAAACCTCCAATAGAAACTAAAAAAGGAAACAGAAAAATGGCAGACAAAAATAAAAAAGATTTGCATGTAAAAAACGGTGACAGAGTTATCGTTCTTTCAGGCAAAGACAAAGGAAAAATCGGCAATATTAAAAAAGCTGATCCTTCAAAGTCAAAAGTGACAGTTGAAGGCGCAAACATGGTGACAAAAGCCCAAAAACCCCAGCCGATGGCAGGAATTCAGGGCGGCCTTATCAAACTTGAAGCTCCGATGGATGCGTCAAATGTAATGGTTGTATGTCCCGCTTGCGAAAAACCGACAAGGATCAAACACGAAGTCGTTGACGGCAAAAAAGTCCGTGTTTGTAAAAAATGTGGTGAACAATTAGACGTTTAATCTTTATGTGCTAAACTAAAGTTGACGTCCAAGAATTAAGGAAAAAACAAATGACAACAACAAAAAATTTAAGAACAAAATACAATGAAGAAGTAAAATCAGCATTGAAAGAAAAGTTCGGCTATAAAAATGACCATCAGATTCCGGCTCTTCACAAAATTGTTTTGAACATGGGTGTTGGTGAAGCTTCTCACAACTCAAAAATAGCTGAATCAATCGAAGCTCAGCTTACAAAAATTGCCGGTCAAAAGGCAGTTGTTACAAAAGCTAAAAAATCTATCGCAACTTACAAATTAAGAGAAGGTATGCCGGTAGGTGCAATGGCAACATTACGCGGTGACAGAATGTATGATTTCTTACAGAAACTTATCTGCGTTGTATTGCCGAGAATTCGTGACTTCAGAGGCATTAGCGCTAAATCTTTCGACGGCCGCGGCAACTATACTTTAGGCTTGAAAGAACAGGCTTTGTTCCCTGAAATTACATACGAAGAAGTTGATTTGGTAAAAGGTATGAATATATCAATTATCACAACAGCAAATACTGACGACGAAGCAAGAGAATTGCTAAGATTATTGGGTATGCCGTTCAAAGGTATGAACAAGTAATTGAAACATAATCAAGAACTTATCGTCTGTATACAAAGACATAAAGTAAAGAAAATAACTAACAAAGGAGAATTTCATGGCTAAAAAAGCGATGATAAACAAAGAACTTAGACGCGAAGCATTGGCTGCAAAAGGCAAATATCCTGTTGTAAGATTACACAACAGATGCTCAATCTGCGGCAGACCTCACGGTTACCACAGAGATTTCGGTCTTTGCAGAATTTGTTTAAGAAAAATGGCACACCAAGGCTTGCTGCCAGGTGTTACAAAAGCTAGCTGGTAAGCATAAATAAGTTTAAATAAAAACTTTAAAACCTTGCTAAACTGCTAAAGCTCGTCAAGGCGGCAGCCAAAGCCGAACCGGACAAAAATTGGTAAGTAGCGTCAGAATTATCTGACATAATAAAAAGGAAAATAAAATGAATACAGATCCAATAGCAGATATGCTAACAAGAATCAGAAATGCTAACATGGTATCTCATGAAAAAGTTGAAATGCCATCTTCAAAATTAAAAGTTGAATTAGCAAAATTGTTAAAAGAAGAAGGATTTATCACTGACTACGAAGTTAAAGAAGTTGGTAAATTTAAAGTTTTAACAATAATATTAAAATACGACATGAATAAAAAACCGGTTATCACAAAACTGGAAAGAATTTCTAAACCTGGTTTAAGAAACTATTCAAAAGCAAAAAATCTTCCGAAAGTTTTAGGCGGAATGGGAATTGCAATTGTTTCAACAAGCAAAGGTTTATTAACAGACAGGAAAGCAAGAAAAGAAAACATCGGCGGCGAAGTTCTCTGCTATGTTTACTAATCAGATATAAATTAACAAAAAAGACGCCTGATAGGGCGTCTTTTTTGTTTGCTGAAGTTTAAGAGTGAAAAGAGAACGGTTAGTTGATAATATTTCGGATTGATGGCATATGTTGACTGATTAATCTGCTTTACGAATATTAATAACCTGTTTACAATTGATTTTCTCCGTGATAAATTAGTAAAGTGGGTGCAATTGGTAGAAAAGCCCGCAAGCAAAATCTCAGCCGAAATTAAAATGATTTTGCAGGAAGTAGCATATACCATAAGGAGAAAATCATGTCACGTATTGGTAAAAAACCGATTGAAATTCCGTCAGGTGTTGAAATCACTATTGACGGACAAACAGTTACAGCAAAAGGTCCTTTGGGAACTGAAACAGTAAATGTTCGTCCTGAAATCGCTGTAAAAATTGAAGATAATCACATTATTTTATCTAAAGTTGGTCAAACCAGAGAAACTGATGCTTTGTTCGGTTTGTCAAGAACTTTAGTTGCAAACGCAGTTCACGGTGTAAAAGAAGGTTTTGAAAAGAAACTTGAAATTCAAGGCGTGGGCTATCGTGCAAATATGGAAGGCAAAAACCTTAACCTTGCATTGGGTTATTCACACCCTGTAGTTGTTGAACCTCCGGCTGGAATTACAATTTCAGTTGAAGCTAACACAAAAATTAGTGTTAAAGGGTCAAATAAACAGACTGTTGGTGATGTAGCTGCTTTCATCCGTTCAAAACGTCCGCCTGAAGTTTACAAAGGTAAAGGTGTAAGATATGAAGGTGAATACATTAGACGTAAAGCTGGTAAAGCTGGTAAGAAATAATCTTAAATCTTAGAAGGCCGATTGATGAAAGTATCTTTTTCCGGTATTTATGATGTTCGTTTCCCTTATGGGACAAGAGACGAATATATAAAGAAAAAAGCTCAAGAAACAAAAGCTTATATGATTGAGCAAGGGTATATCAACCCTGGACACTTTGAGCCGATACATATTGATATAAAAGATTCTTTCAATCTCCAAAAAACAGATAAAAAATTGGCTGATAAAGGTATAAGAATTAGTTCAGGAGTCGATAATCCCTGGATTTTATGTGATATCTTCGAGCATATTGATAAATCTCTGGGACAGCAATATGTCGACAATTCAAAAGTAGAATTAGTATTGGATACACAATCATAAAGCCCAAATGAACCCTTGAAGCGGTTTCAAGAAGGTTCGGGCAAAAGGAGAAAAGAAAAATGATTAAACAAGAAACAAGAAAACCGAAAATTCAAAAAAGACATCGTACTATCAGACTTAAAGTGTCAGGAACAGCAGAATTCCCGAGACTTGCAGTTTACAGAAGTACAAAACATATCTATGCCCAGTTAATTGATGATGTAAATCATGTAACTTTGGCATCAGCATCTTCAAATGACAAAGATTTGAAAGAGCAGCTTAAACATGGCGGCAACATTGAAGCGGCTAAAGTTGTAGGTGCTGCAATTGCTAAAAAAGCAAAAGTTAAAGGCATTGAATGTGTTGTATTTGACCGCGGCGGGTTCTTATATCACGGCCGTGTTGCGGCTTTGGCTGATGCAGCTAGAGAAGCTGGTTTGATGTTCTAATCAAATCGCAAATTTAAAAATCTGTATAATTAAAAGTAAACAGACGTCTTAATTATTATAAGACGTCTGTTTTTCTAAGCACAAACACATTTAACTTGTTTATACTTAATATTCTGAGAAATTTATTTTAGAAACGATATCCAATGCTTGCTTCACCATAAGTTGCACCGTTTTTAGTTATGCTGCATTTGCCGCCAAATACAAGCTGGTGTCCTTTGTCATTGATTTGTTGTGAGTATTCAATATTTGAGCCTATAAATGGACTTATTTTATTTGACTTAACAATCTGTCCGTTTTCGATTTCCGGTACCGAATGAAAATCTGCACCGCCAGTCAGAGCCATTTTTAATTTTCTGCCTTCATCGCAGCAAATATTACGGGTAAAACCTATTGACCCTCCAGCTTTTAAAGACTCTTTTGAATCTAAATCCGTAAGGGTATTCTTGTCAAAGCCTTTAGTGTAATCACCTATTATTCCCAGATTTAATTCCGTGCAGGTTGATGTCCCAAAATCCATTCCTGCATAAACTCCGGCATTAACACCTGCATTTTTGCCTATTAATGCGCTTGCATTTCCGCCGAGTGTATAGCCTATGTTGGGGTTTTTGTCTAATTCTTTTTTCAAAGAACCTTCAATCCCAATCTTACCATAGTCTCTTGCATTCAATCGTGCATAACCGGCATTAATTCCAACATTCCCATAATCACCCATAGTTTAATCTCCTTTTATTTCCCCAAATTGATTACCCTTATATAAAGTATTTTTGTTTTCAAAAATTGCTTTATCAAAATTGTTTTACTTTACATTTGTTAATATTAAAAAATAATTAATTAATTCAAGCTGAAACAAGTTTTGTATTATTATGGTAATATAGATACTATGGAGATATTATGGAATATAAAGACTATTATGAAATATTAGGTGTTAAACGCAGTGCAACAGAAGCTGAAATAAAATCAGCTTACCGAAAACTTGCGAGAAAATATCACCCTGATGTAAACAAAACAAAAGAAGCAGAAAGTAAATTTAAAGACATAAACGAAGCTTACGAAGTTCTCTCTGATAAGGCCAAACGTCAACGATACGACAGTTTAGGCGCGAACTGGCAGGGTGGACAAAGTTATACACCGCCGCCGGGATTTGAACAATTTGGATTTGGCGGCCAAGGCGGAAATTACCAGAGTTTTAACTTTAATGGTCAAGATTTGGGCGGATTTTCAGACTTTTTCAGTTCGCTTTTTGGTGACATGATGGCTGGCGGTGCTGCGGGAAGAAATGCCGGCGGTTTTAGCAGTTTTGATTTTGGCGGAGCGCAGCGCACCCAATCTCAACGTGCGTCCAGAAGGCCGCAAAAAAGTGAGGATTTAGATGTAACTAAAAATTTGAATATTACTGTTGATGATATTTTTGCCCAAAGGCCGATTTCTGTAAAGTTTTCAGAAATGAAACGCTGCGGACAATGCCCGCCTGGCGGAGGCTTTTGCTCAGCTTGCGGCGGAACAGGAATTATAAATGAACAAAAGTCCATTAAAGTAAAATTGCCGCCCGAACTTAAAGACGGCCAGAAAATCCGTGTTAAAGGCGAAGGAAAAGCTGATGAATACGGCAATAAAGGCGATTTGTATTTAATTGTTCACATAAGCGACAGTGAATATCAGGCTGATGGCTATGATTTGACCAAGGAGGTTGAAATAACACCTTCTGAAGCCGTACTCGGAGCAAAAAAGGAAATTAAAACTCTTCATGGAATGATAACGATTAAAATTCCGCCTCTGACATCAACAGGGCAAATGCTTAGATTAAAAGGGCTTGGACTTCCGAAAAAAGGCGGAGGTTATGGTAATTTGAATGCAAAAGTAAAGATTATTATTCCAAAGAACCTTTCACAAAAGCAAATAGAGTTATACAAGCAAATTCAGGAACTTGGATAAGTCAGTATGGGTGGATTTTTAACATTGTAGGTTTGTTTCTGTAATTTGTGTAAACAAATGTAACAAAAATTATCTTCTCTGAAATCATGAAATCTCAAAATACTTTATATGTATAAGAGAGTAAAAATAAGGAGAGATGATATGACTTTTTTAGCGATTGATTCACAAAAGAATTTATTCACTATGCAAAAAAGCCAACTGCAATTTGAACAGACCCTTGTTATGAACCAGGCAAACTGGCTTGCAAAAGAGATGTCTGCAAGAGCTGAGCAGTTAGAAGCTGCATCAGGTAACGGACAGGTAGATTTGGATAATGACGCCTACTACGTTTCATTGCAGAAACAGGAGGAATATCTTACAACACGGCAAAATACGCTTGATACCCAGATTTCACTGCTTGACAACGAAATTTCAAGTATGAAGACAATGGTTCAAAATAACATCAAGTCTAGTTGCAGCTTGAACCTCATCGGCGGCTAGTGCTACGCACGTAGACATATTGTAACTGTCATAGTGATAGCGCTTATGCTGGCGTTATGTCTGAACTTTGAAAAAACGAACTGCCGCTTGGCATGATGTATGTCTTGTGACAAATTTCGTAAATTGCCACTGGTGAATACGCACGTAGACATATTGTAACTGTCATAGT
>QAMI01000016.1 GCA_003150395.1 Candidatus Gastranaerophilales bacterium
AAACATTATAAATAATAGAAAAATTTTAAAAATTATTTTCATAAATCATTATCTCACACAAATATTATAATAAGAATTTATGAAACATTCAAAAATGTTAAGAATTCCTGCAAATTTGAGCATACATAATCAGCAGATTCCTATTCTGACGGCTTTGCAAGCTGCTTCAGTTCTGTTTTTAGCATTTAGTTTTTTAATAATTGTACTAACATGAGCTTTGACTGTGTGAATGCTAACGTAAATTTTTGCTGCAATTTCATTGTTCTCGTAACCTTCTGTCATAAATTCAAGGATTAATCTTTCTCTTGAAGTAAGTTCATATCCATACATGTCAATCACCTTTGTGCAAGATTTTTCCATAAAACTTTCCTTTTCATACTACCAATGTAAATTAAGCATGCTAAACTTATGTATATATTATTAAACACAAAAAAAGATTTAAAAAGAGAAATTATTAATAATATATCATTTTTTAATTAAACTTCATAATTCAAGTAAAATTTAAATAAGATTTAATAATTTTAATATTAAATTTAGGGCTTGAAAATAAAAATTTATTTGATAATATTTAAATTGTGTTCAGTATTGAATGCAAAAAGACTAATAAGCGTGCGTAGCTCAGTTGGATAGAGCGTTTGGCTACGAACCAAAAGGTCGGGGGTTCGAATCCCTCCGCGCGTAAGGTTTGAAAAGTAATAGCGATAAGAGTTTTAGGCTTATCGCTATTTTATTACTATAATATAAATTTATCATTTTGGGTGACTTTTGGGTGACAAATCCTGATGAAGTATTTTTTATCCTAGAACTTGTGATAATGTTTCGGCAGCTCCCTCATCTGCTTTTTTCATTATATGACTGTATATATCACTTGTTGTACTTACCTGTGAATGTCCAAGCCTTTTACTTACGGTTACGGGGTCAACTTTCATGAATATTAATATGCTGGCTTGAGAATGTCGGAATATGTGAGGTGATAATTTTATTTCTCTTTTTTGTTTTAGTTCCGGTAATTTTTTATTTTCTTTTTTTATTAAATCATTGTATTTATCTTGCAGCTTTCGACAGTAATTTGTTACAGAATCAGGGTGCATAGGAAAACCATTTTCTTGGGTAAAGATAAAATTATCTTTACCTGTCCATTTGCTGCCTATAGCTAGTTTTTGTGCGACATAATACTTTTTGTACTCTTTTAATAATTTTATTATTTCTTTAGGCAGTGTTATATAACGAATTGAGCTTTCTGTTTTAGGGCTTTCTTCATAAATTCCACGTTCCTGTGTGTATAAAAGATTATTATTTATATATATTGTACTGGTTTTAAAATTGACTTTGTCCCATTTTAAACCTAAGATTTCACCGCGTCTTGCTCCTGTTGAGGCTAATAATTTTATTAAAACTTCCCATTTTAAAGGTTCGTTTTCTATTATTTCAAAAATAGTCTTAATTTCATCTATTTCTAAATATTGTGCAGCTTTCTTTTTGTTTTTAGGAGGACTTGCTTTTGATGCAGCATTGTAGGCAACGAGCATTTCCTTTTCCGCTTGTTTTAATATGGTACTTATTAGCGCGTGATGTTCTCTGATAGTTTTTGCACTAAGTGTGCCTCCCGTTACTAAATTGGTGTCATTTCGGAGTTGTTCATAAAATTGGTTTAAATGTTGTGGTCTCAAGTCAGTTAATTTAATATGACCGATTGCCAAATTTATACGTTCAAGCAGTTTTTTATATAATGTTATTGTTTGATGTTTTATACCGTTTTTTTCTTTTAAGTTTATAACATATTCTGCATATTGTGAAAATGTCTGGCGGTTATCAACGACTAAGCCGCCTTTACATTCTTCCTCAAACAATGTTGCAATACGATTTAACTCTTTTTGGACTTTAGTATCACTCCAATTTTCAGGTACTTTCCAAGTCTTTGTGTAGGGTTTAAGTCTTTTACCATGTTCATCCCTGCCTTTATACACCTTTATGCGGTATGATACAATTTTCCCGTCTTTATTTTTTCGAGCTTCTATATTCGCCATTCCTAAACCTGAAATTTATGCTGATAGTACAAGATTATCAAATACATGCAGCAAATAAAGCGTTCATGTATTTTTATTAAGTAATTATTCTAGCTTTGCAGATTAGTTAATTTTATTATTCATATCAACAATCAGCTTCTGATTAATTCTTGAATACCCATCGTCAGACTGACTTATAGCAGCTTGTGATTTTCTTCCGTCAACCATTGAAGATGCTTGAATTGCATAATCATTAGCTGACATAGTATCTCCGTTCATCGTTTCACTATTAGAAAACCAGATACAATTGTATATTTGAGATCCATTCTTTACTAAAGTTCCAATAAAGTATGCATTTTCAAAATCTTTTGATTTTGTTACATAGATTTTATTTGTATCAACAATTTCCCAATTTTTATTTAGTGCAAACTTCATATTTTCTACTAATTGAGTAGATGCGGTATTTACAGGGTTAACAGTTTGTTGCTGCTGTACCGGCTGAGGATTTTGAACTTCCTTTTGACCACATCCTGATAAAACTAAAACAGATGCCAGTAATATTGTTGATAATGTTAAATTTTTCATATGGACCTCTTTTCTCTTATAAAACAAATTATCAGTATTTATAAAAAAAATAAAGTTATTGTATAGTTTTGTGAAGCTCTGTTTAAAACCCTTTAAACAGCCATTCAAGTGAAATATTAAGGGCTTTGGTTATTTGGTACAGAGTATCAAGAGTTGCCCGTTTTTCTCCGCGCTCAATATAGCCTATATGATTTCTGTGTAGGTTTGTTATTTCAGCCAGATGTTCCTGGCTTAAGTTCCTTTTTTGTCGTTCTTCAGCTATTCTTTTTCCTATTATTACGTATAATTCCTGCATAGTATTATTTTAAAAATTTTCTTGCAGTATTTACACACCCGTAGTATGTAGAACGTTGTTAACCTTTATGGCTAACTTAAAATTAATATTAGGCATTCAGGTATAAAAAAGAAGGAAATTTTTTATGAAAGAGATTATAATAAATTTGTCGCGCCGTTTAAGTCTTATTTTGAAAGAAAAATCCAACGTAATAATAATACTTTTGGTACTGAATCTCTGGCTTGTCCTGTACGTTTATGTTGAAATTTTGGATGCGCAATATCATTATTATATGAATAATAAGACATCTCTTGAACAAATACATAACGTAACGATTGATAATTATAACGGACAGCTTGAAAAACGACTATCAACAGAGGAAGAACTGATTAGAAAAAACAACAGAAAATTTCATTTATATTATTTTCTTAAAAATTTAATTTAAATTTCTTTGCCAGTTTTTTTAATGCCGCAATTTCATCAGAACTCAGCTCATCATCAGAGGTTGAACTATCTTTGCAACATCCTTTATTAAACAGGAGCATATTAGCATCAAACGTATATTTTGAGCGCAGCTTAATAAATTCTTCCATTGTGATTGCGGCATCTCCAAGTCCGATTTTTTCAAGCCTGCTTTCTGATATTCCGGTTCTTTTTGAGACCTCGTAATCAGTCGTGTTTAAATCGGCCAGCATTTTAGTGTAGCGCTTATGGAAATTTTTAAAGTTCTCTAAAATACTGCTGTCGTCGCATTCTTCAACTTGTTTTGTTTCCGGTTTTATAAACATTGTTCCTTGACCGGTATACAAATAATGAAGATTTAAATTTAAGATTTTTATAAGTCTACGCAAAAAATCTTCAGGTAAATCTCTTTTGTTATATTCGTAACCCCTGTAAGTATTTATATTTATATCTAATTCATCAGCCATTTTCTGCTGATTGTAACCTAATGTTAAGCGTATCTCTTTTAGCCTGTTAGCCAATATAAATAGACCTTTCTACATCATTTAGATTAATTATTAATTCAAATTGTATAAATAAGGTTGACATTTTATACAAAATGAATAATAATAAAATCGAAGAGCATTTAATTTTAATTACATAATAACACAAGACAATATTTTAATTGTCTGTTTAAAGGCGTTTGTTTACAAAATGTAATTGACGTTTCACTGTGTTGCGGTGAATTAAAATTTTGTGCGCAAAGAGTGGGTGAAAATGCAAAATAATATTTTAACTTTTAAAATTCCGACAATGCTGACAATCAAAGAAACAGCAGAAAAAACCGGGGTAGCTATTCATTTTATAAGGTCTTTGGCTGTCAGGAATGAAATTGTGCATGTCAGGTGCGGGAAAAAATATTTGATTAATCTTGAAAAATTTATTGAATATTTGAATACCTCAAAAGGTTGTGATAAATCTGACGCTCCGGAAACAGATAACAAGTTTAAAATTACTCCGGTAAAAGTTCGATAATCATTAGTAAAAGGAGGTTTTATGAACAAAAAATTTGACATTCCAGAATCTGCGCTTGATGCGTTTTGTTTTTATCTAAAAGACAAAATAATTGAATTTTATAAAAATCCTGAAAATCAGGCAGAGTTTGAAAAATGGTTAAGTAAAAGAAATTTAAATAATAAAGGAGATTAAAATGTTTAAATTTATTGAGAGAGCAATGCGGGAACACAGGTTAAAAAGTACACCTTACAAAGTGAAAATTAATGCGGTGTCAAAATCTGTTGAAAATATAATTCGTGAAAATCCTGATGAACTTATGCCGGTTATTACAAGAATAGGTATTGTTATGAATTATATTTTAAATAAGAGACTTGTTAATTATTATTTTGCAAACAGGAGGCTTATTCCTTCATTGTGTGCAGATTTAAAATGCTTGTAATTCGTAATTTTGCATACCAACTATGATTATCTGCGGCTTTGACAGCCGTCAAAGCCTTTTCTTAATAAGTAAGCAGGGAAGGAAATTAATATGGGAAAGTCAAAAAAAGAATTATACGCAAAGCTTCAGGCTTTAAAGGATGAGCTTCCTAAACGCGAAGTTATTGCGGCTTTATTGGAAACTGAAGGATTTAGTCTTGCAATAAAGGAATATAAAGAAAAATTCAAAGAGGCAATTGATGCTGAAGACAAAAAAGAAATTTCTGTGTGTAAAAAAATATTAGATTTATTAATCGACTTTCGCGGGTTTCTATATCAGCAGCAGGAGCGTGCTGAGAAAATTCCGGAATTAATAAGCGATATTGAATGGAACTTAAATCAAGGAAATCTGTTTGAATGAAAAATGTAACAGTAACATATAACGGCCGCGAATATCCGGCACTTGAAACAAGAAATATCACCGCCGGTAATGCTTTATGTAAAAAATACGACGAATATAAAATAAAGGGTTATCATAACGGTCTTGTTTCTAGATTCACCGTAAGGCCCAATTCATATTGGGATGGTGCAATTTCAGCCGGTTCGTTTCATTACGATTTGAATAATAACAGGATTACATGGTTTTTGTGGTCTGATTATGATCCTGCGTTTATTTTTATTTTCGTTGATATGGTTAAAGTTTTGGATGACTGCGATGTCGTTATTGTTTCTGTAAAACGCGGCAGAATGATTGACCGATACAGGATTAAGGTATCAGACTTGCGTCCGTTAATCGGTGTCGGCGCGACAAAATACGGTTTGTATCCCGTTAATAAAGACGGATTTGAAAAACTTAAATCAAAAGTATGGCGGGGAGATTATGCGAAAAGATGAGCTTGTAAATGAAAACCGCCGGCTGAAAAAAGATCTTTCTGAGGTCTGTGAACACCACAAACGGCTTACAAAAATTCTTAATCAAAAGATAGATGAGAATGCAAAATTGAGGAAACAATTGAAAAATGTCAAAGACTTATAACAAAAATATAAAAAATTTGGCAGAAGCCTGCAAAGAGGGGAAGAACGGAGGCGGAGCCTCTGACAGAAATATGGCTGCTGATAAGATAACCGGCAAACATAGTAAAAAAAGTTTAAGCCTAAGAGAAAATGAAATATACGAGCTTATAATAATCGGAAAAACAAATAGAGAAATATGCAGAGAGCTTTGTATATGCAGAGGAACGCTCGAAAGACATATAACTTCGATATACCGAAAGAAAGGTGTTAAAAATCGTTTTGAACTGGTATTTAAGTCAAAACAACAGTCCGGAAATAAATAATAACAGATTTGTGAGGTTACTAATGTTAAAAATTATATTTGAAATTATGGCAGGAGTTATTGTGCTAGGTATATTATCTTCGTTTATGTTTATTGACTTAATACACACCTATTGTAAGAAGCACGTTGACAGGATAGACGATAATGATTGCCGGGATAAATAAAAATTATATAGGCGGCTATCGTGCATCGCATTACATCTTATGCGGCAACGACGGCTACGGATATATTGTGAAATTTATCAGCGACGCTACCAGAATGAACGAAAGTGAATTGTGTAATTTTAAATATATACGTTCACTTCAAAAAAATAATCCGGATTTAATAAAAAAATATTTGCAGGAACTGAAAAAACATGAGGTAAAAACAAAAATGAACCAAGAAGAAAATAGTAAAAAAACTGAACTTCTTAACATACTGAACGATACCGAAAAGAGAATTATTGCAGAAATTGTTAAAGGGTCGGATTTTAGCGAAATTCCGCAGAAAATTAATATTTCAAAGACGACTTTTCCAAATTCAATGTCTGATATTTACCGGAAAACGAAACATATTATTTCCTATGGCAATAAAATGAAAAAAACGGCATTGATGGGATACTTATTCGGGAAATGTGGTTTTATCCGCGGTGAGATTATTATTCCGGAAAGTACGCTTTCCTCTGCTAAACCTGTCAGGCCTGATACAGTGGCAGAAACTGAAAAATATCTTGATGAGCCGGTTTGTGAAGAATCTGAAAAGGTTTCAGAACAAAATGCAAAAGTTTTGGAAAATATGCATATAAATGTTGGCACTCACAGGATCCTTGACAGCTTAAAAGTATCGCGGAACTTTTTGCAGGATAAATATAAAAAGTCATGTGAAAATCTCGGAGATTTGCTTGTACAAGGCTCGGCCGCTGAAGCTAAGGAAAGTCCTGAATATATGCTTGCATGTAATTATAATGACGCAATATGGGGATTGGCCCGTGCAATTGTTGAATTGGAGGGTTCATAATTATGATTGAAGAAATTTATCTTAGAGGAAAGTTGTTGGAACTTGAAAATCATTTGCATCGAATTAAGTGCGATTTGGAATGCGGTATTCCTAAAATTGTTAACAGTTACAGTCCGAAGTCTATTGTAGACGAGTTATGGCAAATTCTTAAAGATTAGATAGAGGTCAAAAATGCAGATAAAAGTTAAAGCAAAAGAATTTTTAGAAGTTTTGAATAAAATAAAGCATATTGCAAAGCCCGACAAGTCCTGTCCTGTGTTGAGCTGTGGTATATTTGAAGCAAACAATGATGAAGTTCAAATAACAGCTTCAAGCCTTATAAGCTATGCAATAGTAACTGCGCCGGCAGAAATTATCGAGCCGGGGAAATGCTTAATTGAAATCGGGAAGCTTGCAACCATACTCGCTACATTGAACGGGGATGTCATAATCGAAGAGAAAGACGCCGCAATATGGATTAAATGCGGTAATACAAAATGCCGGTTTGAAAAGCAATCACTTGCGCAATATCCTGAAAACCTGCTTAATATGAAAGATATTCAATGCAGTTTTGAAATGTCTTGTTCAGGATTAATCGAAGGCATAGAAAAAACTAAGAATTTTACTTCAAATTTTGCAACCCATATCTTGAGAGGTATAAATCTAAAAACCGAAAATAATATGGCCAAATTTGCCGCCATAGACGGCAACAGACTTGCGTATGTAATTAAAACTTATAAAGAAAATATGAAAAATTCAACGGAAGCCGGCGAAGAGGGTAAAAAAGATACAGAGACAGATATTATAATTCCTCTTGATGCTGCTGCGAATTTACTGCCTTTAATTATACCGGACGGAGATGTTGAGATAAGCATTAATGAAAGTGTGTGCAAATTTGATATTAAATCCGACCAGGGAAACATAATCTTTTGTACAAGGCTTATTGAAGGGCAATTTCCAAAGGTTGAGCAGTTTATTCCTAAAGAAAGTGCGATTAGTTTTAGCTTAAATAAAGAAGAACTAAAAAATGCACTTGAAAGAATTGGTGTAGTTGAATCTAAAGAAGATCAAAGGAGCCTTTGCTACAGTCGAAGCAAAAGACTATAAATGCAATGATGTACTCACATTGTCGGAAAAAAACGGGGAAGATATTTCGTTTATTTTGAACCGTATATTTTTGGATGCAGTTTTGAATGTGTTGAGAACTGATGTTGTTAAATTTAACCTGAATTCTCCAAGATCACCTGTACTTTTTTCTGACATGGAGCATAAGTATATGGTTATGCCTATGGCGTAAGGGCAGAGGACAGGAAGGCAAGAGGGCAAGCTAATATCAATGCTGTGTACGAAAATTATTTTTTAACAAGAGAGGAAAATGTTTGAAAAATTTGAAAAATATGCAGAAAAAACTTTTGTAGGTTTTTGCACGGAACCTGAAATTAAATACTCAGATAAAGGTACTGCAAGCTGTAAGTTTTCTATTCCTTTGAAAGAAACAAAAGAAAGTAAAGACTGTTTGTGGCTGAATTGTAAGGCTTACAAAGAAACTGCCGAAGCTTTTTGTGAAATCTGTCAAAAGGGTTGTCTTGTAAAAGTGTCCGGTCGTTTTTACCAGTATGAATATAATTCCAATATTTATACGGAATTTTTTGTACGTGAGTTTTTGAAACTTTCTGATCCGATAGAAAAACCAAAAGGAGAGGCGAAAAATGGTTAATAAAATTAAATTCGATTGCAATTATCCGAAATTATGCAATCAGGCTCATGCAAAGCTTGTATGGATTGATGAAATACGGGACTGTGATTTTATACTGAAATATCCGCATCTTAAAGCGTTGTTTGAATATGATACAAAACGCCCTGACGGGAAATTCTACAATATAAAACGAGGAGATTATTTATTGCTGCTTTTTGTTGGAGACAAAGGAATAATGTTCTCAACTGTAAGACGTGATAATCCTTCAAACAGGTCAAAGTATATAAATAAAATCGGGAAATTGTTTGATGTTGAGGTGAAAAGTGACAATATCTAATAAAAAGCGACAAAAAATATCAAAAGAATATGTGAAATTTTTGCACAGACTTTATGACCATGGAATAGTCCGCGGGGTTATAAGATGTTTTGGGCTTTTATTGGTGCAGCATGCAACGATTACAAGATATAAATCAGCTCTTGAAAGACAGGATTTGGTCATTAATATGGAGCGGAAAAATTCTGACGGACTTTCACGGGGACAGCTATCGTTAATGCAGACAAATAATAGATTAAAAGGAATGCTCCGCCGTCAGCTTGAGAGGGCAAGAGCGTCTGAGACGAGAGAAGAAAGACTTTATAAATTTATCCATGAACACATCGACTGCGGCAAATGCGGTATGCAATTTCTTTTTGAAAACGGATGCGGCGGCGATTTTGAAGATTGTAAAAGCAGAATTGAATTTGCGATAAGAAGAGAGGATTTTAAAAATGACAGAAAAAGAAGTAACATTTAAACCGGGTGAAATTCTGCCCGATGATTATCCTGTGTATGGGGATTATTTGTATTTTGCGGATGATAAACTTATCCGCTCGGATATTTTTGGTGATGTTTCTGATTTAAAACGTGATTTAAAAAGTCAAAATATTTCTTTTGAAAATATTTATGCCGCAAGATATGGAGAATAATGATGTGGAATAGATTAAAATTTCGGGCCGCTTTAAAAACAGAACATTATGTAATTATTGCTCCGGTTGAATCAGTTGAAGTTTCTTATTATGTGATGAGAGCTGAAGTAATAAAAAAGCTTTTTGACAAAAATATCCGGATGGCTGCTTTATGAATTTTATAAATGAATTAAAAAAGCAGGATTATATTTCTGATATTCAGGACAATTCCGTATGGGTATTCACAAAAGATTTTACAAATATCATGCAGACGACAGGCGTTTATGAAGCTACAAAATTTAAGGATTTGTCACCTGAATTACAACACGAATGGCTTTTAGCATATAAAGCAGAAGACTGGCCGGGAATTGAAATTTTTGAAGGTGATGTTACACAAATAAAACACGGAAAGGATATTTATGAGTATGGTGTAGTGCATTATTCAGTAAATTCCGCCGGTTATTATAGGGGTTCCACTTCTGTCGGAAGTTACCAGAAGAAAACAAAAGTTGTTGGAAATATTTTTGAGGGATATCCGGATGCAGCCAGATATGATGTTGATTTTTATTATAGAAATATCGCAGGAAAACGTGTGTGAGGCAAAGGTGAACAATGACAGAAAATAATTTTAATTTCACAAATGGTGTTAGCTATGATGTTTGGTACGAACAAAAAAGGTTAATCGACCAACTCAAAGATGAAAACGCCCGCTGCCTCAAGGCTCTTGATGAGATTGAACGGCATTTTGAATGCAGGTGTGATATTTGCCGTGACAATTACGGACTTGGGGCGGATTGTTCTGTATGTTGGCATAAAGATATAAGAAACATTATCAGCAAGGCAAAGGACGGTGACTAATGATTAGAGATATAGAAAATTGCAGAGAAGTTCATTTAGGGCATGGAACTGTCGGTGTCGCGATTGACACGACCGGAACTGTAGAAGTTTTATACAATAAACCTTCTACACCGGTAGGCAGTACCAGCAATGAATTTGCAGGCAAATCCACAATAGAACTTAATGAGAAAAATGTTTGTTTATTTTTTGACGGCAGAGAGGGAATAGCTGCTTTAGACATATTAATTCACGACCTGCAAAAGATAAGGACAAAAATTTTAGCAGTGAAAGAGGTGGAAAATGCAAGATAGAATTAAGTTTAGAATTTGGAATAAATTAGCTAATATTATGACTTACAATTTTTGCTTTGGTAATTTTGGGCAAGAGAAAGAAGGTATGCGCAAATACGATTGGTGTGCAGTCAATTATGAGCCTGAATTTATATGTTTCAAAGAGTCAGCTTTTGAACATCTTGAGATTATGCAATGCACGGGTTTACGTGACAAAAACGGCAAGCTGATTTTTGAGGGCGATATTGTTAAAAGTTCTACAACTTATTGGAACGGTGAAGTGTATTCACATAATGGTTTAGTTTGTTGGGATAGGACAAAATGGCAAATAGGTGTAATGAAATATGAGCGGACAAAATCACGACAAAATAAAAGATATGACAGAGCATTAGACTTTGCCAGGTTTGTTTCTTTTCAAGATAATACACCGCTTAAAAAATTTGCAAATGTTGAAGTCATCGGCAACATCTACGAAAATCCGGAATTATTGGAGGATGGCAATGCTAACATTCAACGTTAAAAAAGAGTGGTTTGAGAAAATCAAATCGGGCGAGAAAACACACGAGTATAGAGAAAGAACAGATTATTGGTACCGTCGATTATTTTATTATTGGTATAAAACAGAATATAAAGAGTTCTTTGATGACAAAGAAACAATATGTTTTGCTTGTGGCTATCCTAAAAAAGATGATAAAGAAAAAAGGTTATATGCAAAAGTAAAGTCTGTAACTATTACTTATGGCAAGTATACCGATTTAAAAATTCACGAACCCGTCTTTGACATAGAATTTGAACTTGTAAAGGATGATAAATAATGAAAATACTTAACCTATATGCCGGTATCGGCGGAAATCGCAAATTATGGGGGAATGAGCACGACATTACAGCGGTTGAAATTAACCCTGCTATTGCACAGATTTATAAAGACTTATACCCGGATGACAAAGTTATTGTCGGTGATGCCCATGAATATTTAAGACAGCATTTCAGAGAGTTTGATTTTATCTGGGCAAGCCCGCCGTGTCCGACCCATAGTGTTTTGCAGATGACAAGGTATTATGACGAAAAACTAAAATACCCTGATATGACACTTTATCAAGAGATAATTTGGTTAAAAACATTCTTTAAAGGTAAATGGGTGGTGGAAAATGTAAAACCATATTATCAACCTTTAATTCATCCGTCTTTCAGCATAGGACGCCATTATTTCTGGAGTTCTGAATATTTGATGACAGTTCAATTCCCATCGGAATACTCTCAAATAGAAAGCGATGTAAAAGCAATGCAGGTTTTATACGGTTTTGATTTGTCAAAATATAAAAACACCGTAGAAGTAAGAAAAGTCTTACGCAACTGTGTGAAACCTGAAATCGGAAAATATATTTTTGAACAAATTACAAAGGAGGTAACACACAATGACGAATAAAGACTTATCACGCGAGCTGTGTGAGATTTGCGGAATTAAAGGGAAATGGCTTGAATATACAACAGAAACAACAGACGGTTGTGTCAATTCAGGTAAAAAGAGAATATTTCCCGACTTCACGCAACCTGAAAACTTTGTGAAGCTGTTTGAATTAGATATTCCTGGCAGTACTGTAACAGTAGGTGCAGCAGTTTGTTTCTGTAACCGCCGGAATTTAAATAATCGTAATGACTTTCTGGAGGCTGCCATTCAACAAGCAAAATACAATAAAGATATCAGACAGGCAATCAAATCGGAGGTGTGGAAATATGACTAACGAAACAGAAAAGGAATTTTTTGACGCGTTCGGGATTAAGGCAAAACTGGATGGCAGCGATTTTAATAAAAGTATTCAAGCAAACTACCCAGAAATCACCAACCGCATCCTGCTGGAGCTGATTGAAATTATTATTAAATTTGACTTTGGCATACGCATTGACTATGACGCTGATGGATATGGTATTGCAAGTGAAAACTATTCAGGTCATTTTAAAGAAAATTTAAAAGATAGTGTTTTAGATTATCTTATTACAAACAAAACTGAGTTTTGCCACCAAGTCCGCGCGCTGTTCGGGGAAAAGGAGGAGAAATAATGAAAATGAATACAAAAGGTAATGATTATTTTGAAACTCCAATGTCGATTTTTCGCCAATTAGACCGGATTTTTAAGTTCAATCTTGATGTTGCCTGCAACGAGCACAACGCAAAATGTTATAATGCGATAACAGAAAAAACAGACGCTCTTTCACAAGACTGGTACGGACGTTGTTTTTGTAATCCGCCGTTCAGCAAAAAAGCAGAGTTTATTAAAAAGGCGCATGATGAGGTTTTATCCGGAAATTGTCCGGTTTGCGTTATGATTTTGCCGCTTAATTGTATGGATACGAAAGTGTGGCATGAATATATCGAAGGAAAATTTCATTATGAAATTCTAAAAGGCAGGGTTTCGTTTATTAATCCGGAAACCGGCAAAGCTCAATGTGGTAATAATTCCGGTACAGTTATAGTTTATTTTAAACAAAAAATTCAAGTAAAGAGAGGGTAAAAAATGAAAGACGAATTTAATTCAGAACTTCCAATGATTTCAGGAAAACCCAGAGTGGTGATTGTAGATTTGGACGATGTTTTATTTCACACAAATCCGATTTTTGCCCGTGCAGAAGAAATGGGGTTGTCGGGTGATGATTTATGGCAGTATTTTCATAAAGAGGTGCATAAATGCTCTGTTAACGGATGGTGCCGTGATTTAATTATAGCTTTGAAATTTTCGGGCATCACGCCTGTTTTTATTACTGCCAGAAGTGAAGAGATATGGCGTGAAACCGGTATGAGTATTGTGAAATGTTTGGATATGGCATATTTTAACTTACATATGCGTAAACTTGGCGACAAGCGTCCGGGCGACATTGTTAAAGAAGAAATTTTGCATGATGAGGTTTTGCCGAGATATGCTGTTTTATTTGCACTTGATGATGACATCAAAAATTGTGAAATGTACGTAAAATACGGCATTCCCGTTCTGCATGTTATGAATGCTGAAGGTAAAGCAGATACGAACATCGTTAAATATAGTAAAACGGTTGATTGGTGCGCCTTTCGTGGAGATTTTATGCATGTAACAAACAGGAGAGGGTTTGAAAATGGATAAAGATATGAAAAATTTGCGGGATGACATAATTAATAAAAATCCACTAACAACAGATGCCGGTTTGGCATTGCTTGCAAAAAGCATCGTGTATCTGGCAGATTCACTTCGAAAAAAGGAAATAGTATATGTCGAAAGGGAAGCGGAAGATGGAACAAGACCGCGAATATTTTGTTAACCAATATAAGGGAGATTTATGGATAAAAATTTATTAATAACTCAAATAAAAAAAGCTCAGCAGGATGTAGCAAGCGCGGCATTATGGATGCAGGATGCCGTTGCAAATTTTCATTACAAGCGAGGTTATCTTGCTGCATTGCAAGCATCTTTGCAGATTAAAGAAAATAACCTCGAAAAACATGTGGAAAGTCAGAATTAAGGTATCAAAAATGGAATACGGTTTTAATATAATAATAGCAGAGAAACTCGGTGTTAATGAAGCCATTATGATAAGAAATTTCCAGTTTTGGCTTGAAAAAAATAAAGCTAATGAAAAGAATTATTGTGACGGCAGATATTGGACATATAATTCGATTGCGGCTTTTTGTAAGATTTTTCCTTTCTGGTCGCGTGATCAGATAAGATATATCTTAAAAAAGCTGACTGATAAGGGAATTTTGATAAGCGGAAACTTTAATAAAAATCCTTATGATAAAACACTCTGGTATTCATTGGATGAAGAAAAAATGGCTGAATTATTGAAAAAAGATGCTGAAAATTCCCCTAATCCATCTGGTGAAATTCCTGAATCGAGTTGTGAAAATTCCTCTATCGATGTGGGAATTTTCCCACATCGAGGTGGTGAAATTACCAAACCTATACCAGATACAAACGCAAATAGTAAACCATGTGAAAACACACATACACATGAGTGTGCGTGTGAAAATTTTTCGAACAGTTTGGAAGTTGACGAGTTTTGCAAGGATTATAAAGCTTTGAAAAATTCAGAGTTTGAACCATCTGAAGATGATCGTATTGAAATCGCTAAAATATTGAATAAAAATGGTGGTTACGGAGCGGAAAAACGAGAATACTGGTGTGACGTTTTTAAAAAAGCGTCGCGCGGCTGGAGAATTATTGAGCATGATATAACCCGAATTGTGCCCTGCTCTCTAGACAGAGTTCTTAATGAGCATTCCAGAATAAAAGCTAATGAACTCGGGCTTTTGCCGCCTAAAAAGGATGCCCCGAAAGCTGAAATGCCGTCCGAGTCTGAAATTGTTGAGGATGAAGCCCTGACGGAAGCAGCAGTACAAAAAGCTAGGGCAATGGTTAACAATTTAAGATACCTTAACATACCAATCGGATAAAAAATGATATTTGCACATTGAAAAATTTAATAAAAACCGCCTCAACGCCTTTAAACAAAACGTTTACAACCCATTTTAAAAATCATGGTTTACCACGATGTTTTTTATTTTGAAAATCGGTTATAGTGAACATGCGTTGAGGAAAGTTTAGAACTTTCGGAGCAGTTTTTGAAACTGGTTGAACCTAATTCATAAAGAATTACGGCGAGCGGGTCTTCCGACATCAACAAAGACAAAAATGGAAGAGAGATGTGCTATGCCTGAAATTTTTTGTAATAACAACAGTTGTAACAACCATAAATGCGTTATAGACCAGACATTTGTGATTATACCGAAAAACAAAAAATATGCCTTTGCTTTTATGAAAACGGCGCATTGTCCGATTTGCAAGCGTTCCTACACGCTCATTACGAATTTCCGGTTTATAAAAGAAGGTGTTGACAAACAAAAACGGGCTTTCGGCTGTTTTACTCCGGTTTATAAACTTTTTGCAGGCAAAGAAGCAGAACGCATTTTTGAGAATATTTATGAGGAGCAAAAAGCTGTTCTTTATGAAGTTTTCAAGAATCAGTCAAATGTAAAATCAGGTTTTTATTTGAATTACTCTGAATACGGAATTGTAAAACGCTGTTATTCAAATCTTTCAACCCTGAAACTCGGACGGATTAAATATAATTTTGAAGATTTGAAGAAAAATACATTATTGTTCACATAAATTGTTTTTATCTACCTAATAGTGATGTATGTACAATTTGAGGGCAGAAAACCTCTGACAAAAATATAAAAAGTCTGATGAAAATTGACAAAGAGGTCAAAAAACCCTCTTTTTATTTGAAAAGGGTTGTTTTTGATGTTCCGGATAGATGCTAAAGATATACAAAAGCTCACAGATAATCTTAGAAAAAGTTCAAAAAGTGATTATCCTCTTGCTGTTAGGGGTACACTTAACAGTTTGGCTTTTGAAACATCAAATATTGCAAAAACTAAAATTATACCAGAAGTGTTTACAACAAGAAACAGTTATATTCAGGGAACAGTCGGGTATAAACGATGTGATAATACGTTTAATATCGCATCAATGCAGAGTTTTGCAGGGCAGTTTGACGTAAGTAAAGGTAAACCGACCGGTCAGCTTGCAAAACAGGAAACAGGAAGCCCGATTATAGCCAAAGGTGCTTATACATTTGTTGCAACGCCGACAGCAAGAGGAGGCAGTTATAAGAAAACTATTCGTAAATCTAATAGATTCTCTGGTTTGGAAGTTTATAAGCTTGAAAATTTGGTAAGAACTCCAACTAAAGACCAGCGAAAAGAAATTCCTCAAGCTATAGGTTATGCAGAAAGACATCATAAAACATTTGCTGTTATAGCTCATTCTCCTCTTTATCTGCGATATGGTATCTTTAAGATTCTGCCATCTGGTAAAGCTGGCCGTGCTTCAATGCTTTATAGCTTAAAAGATAAGAAAACAAATATAAAAAGACATGAATGGTTAAGACCCTCTGCATCTATTGCAACAGCAAAGGTAGAACAGCTATATACAAAAGAAGCTCATAAACGTCTGGAAAAGAGTTTATCTCGCGGTTTGCGCCGATTTTGACGACCAATCCCGCCAGAAGGTACTTCCTCAGCTCTTCAAACTTTCGGGGTTGTTTTTCCGAGCCCCGAGCTTTAAAAGGTCCCCCAAAATTTTTAAAAGCATGAAATCATGAAAGAACAAGGCTAAAATGCTGATATATTGGGCTTTTTATTTTAAATCCATGAAGAAGGCATGAATAACCATGAATAAAATAACAAAAGCTGAGTTAGCAAGACGCTTTAACGTCAATCAATCAAGGATAAATGCCCTATTATCAGAAAAAAAAATTTTTGAAACTGATGACGGTTTGATTGATTTAGATGATTTAAGAAATCAGGCATATATTGAAAAAAGAAAAGAAACAGTTCCAAAATATACTGGAATTCCAACAAGAGAAGAGCTTTTGGATGAAGATGATATTGAGGATAAAGAATTAATTCGTAGGCCAGGGACTTTAAAAGAGGATCCGCTTTATTCTGAAAAAGTAAAAAAATACCAAAAAGAAAATGAGCTGCTTGATTTAAAACTGGCTACTGCAAAAAAAGAAGTTGTAGAAACAGAAGTTTTAAACAAAATAATTATTCAGTCTTATGAAATATTTCATAATTTGCTTTTAGAAGCTCCAACGCAAATTATTGATGAAATACGTGATTTAATTTTGACCGGTCAACATCAAGATGACATTGATTTAAAACTGTTAGTTTCAAAAAATGAAGAAATTTATAAAAATGGGCTTGAACAGGCTCGTAAAGCGTTAAAAAGATTTTATGATAGTTGATAAACGTGAAGTTCAAATTGATAGAATTATTGATTTAGCCTTAAGTTTTTCAAAAAAGGATATTCTACCAACAGTTTCAGAATGGGCTGAAGCTAACAGATTTTTGAGTAGTAAAATAACTAAAAAACCGGGAAATTTTAATTTTGATTATATGCCTTATACCCGCGAAATTGCGGATTGTTTCTCAAGAACAAGCCGGGTTCGTGAAGTAGCTGTTATGAAGGGGGTACAATTAGGCTTTACTACATCAATATTTGATAATACAATCGGTTATCATATCGCCGAAAATCCCTCAAGTATAATGCTTGTATCTGGTAGTAAATCGTTATTGCGGGATTATAAAAAGGTAAAAATTGATCAGTTGATTGATGACTCCGCTCTAAGAGACAGAATTGTTGCTGATACCGGGAATAAAAACAGCAGGCGTCAGGGAGATACAGCTTCATTAATTGAATTTGTCGGCGGTTTTCTTAGAATTGTCGGTGCAAAAAGTGCAGATGATTTAAGATCTTTTCCTATAAAAATTCTTTTGCTTGATGAACTTGATGCATACCCTGAAAAACTTGGAGATGAAGGTAACCCTGTAGAATTAGCAGTTTCCAGAACTGACTCTTTTGGCAGGGATAAGAAAATTGGTTATATTTCAACACCTTTATTAAAGCACAGCAGTCATGTTTATCAATATTACCTAAAAGGCGATCAAAGAAAATATTATGTACCTTGTCCATTTTGTGGTGAATATCAGGAGTTAATCTTTTATTCTAAAAATGGTGGTTTATATCCAGAAGAAAAGGGAATTGAAACGGATGGCGTTATTTTCAAGCCATACGGCTTGATTTTTAATTCAAAAGAATGCAAAAGCGGTTGTTATGACTCAGTTGTATATAAATGTAAGCATTGCGGAGAATTAATTAATGAGCACTATAAACCTTCAATGCTTAAGAAAGGTTACTGGAAGCCGACAGCTGTAAGCCAGGTGCCATATTTTCAATCTTATCAAATTAGTTCGTTATATTCACCGGCTCGCGAATGGTGGGAAATTGTAAAAAGATTTATTACAGCAGCAAATAATCCTGAAAAATTACGGATATTTTACAACCATGATCTTGGCCTACCTTTTGAAGATACGACAGCAGGTGTAAATTCTATTTCAATTACAAAATTAAGGGACGGCAAATTTAATAATGATGAAATCCCTGATGAGGCATTATTTTTAACTGCTGCTTGCGACGTTCAGGATAACAGGCTTGAAGTTGAAGTGAAGGCTTGGGGCGACAGGTTCCGAAATTGGGGAATTAATCATATTGTCATTCCCGGAGATACTTCAAATCCTATGGATCCATGCTGGCAGGAGTTATTGGACATAAAAGATAAAATTTGGGCAGGCAAACAAATTTTTTATATGTTAATTGACTCCGGAGACGGCGAAAAAACAGATTTGATTTATCGTTTTTGTGAGCAGTACGGTGAAGGCATAATATTTCCATTAAAGGGAATAGGTTCAACTTCCAAAACCGGAGATAAATATAAAATTCGCACTCTTGATAACTATTCTGTTAAATTAGTTGAAATTTATGTTGACTCTTATAAAAATCAGCTTGCCGGATGGTTCAATCAGGATTGGCGTGCCTCAGATGAAGATTATCCGGACGGATGGTCAACTATTGCAAACGGATATTCTGATGAGTATTTACGTCAGCTGACGACAGAACATCGAGTTAAAAAAGTTTCTGACAGTGGATTAATTAGTATAAATTGGGTTGCCCATGGACGAAATGAAGCATTTGACTTGAATGTTTATAACTTATGTGCGGCTGAATTGGTTATTAGTGAAATATCCCGAAATTACCTGAATTTGCAGGCTTCAAATTCGGGCGAAGTATTTAAAATTTTAAAGGCGGCCTGATATGACAACACTGGAAGAACTTAAACGGCTTGAACAAAATATCAAAAATATTGATACTGCTATAGAGCAGGCCTCATTAAACGGCGGTATCAGTAGTTATACATTAAACAGCGGTCAAGGCTCGACTAACATAAAGCGTGCAACTCTGAAAGAGCTTATTGATATGCGTAACAATCTTGAATATCTGTATAACGAGAAAAAAGAACACTACTCAGGCGAAAATATATCAATCATAAGGAATAGTAATGTTTATTCAGGACATTTTTAAAAAGTCTCAGAAAACTAAAATGCGAATTGAATCTCATATTGAGCCGCAGGCATATTCAGGAAGTTATTCTTTGTGGGACTATTTCAGCGGTGAAAAAGATTATTTCGCTATGGATAGCGGTAAAGAATATAATGTTAATTATTACAGCATGGCAACTCGTGCTTATAATCTTTATCAAACTAATGAGTTTGTAAAAGCTGGTGTTGACAGAATAGTTCAATTTCTTGTAGGTACAGGTTTGGAACTTTACCCGACGCCCAAAGAAGATTTTTTAAAAAGAAAATACGGTATTGAGCTAAAAGACAGCTTCAAAAAAGATATAAAAGATTTATGGGTGCTTTATTGTACCGAAAAAGAAGTCTCGGCTGATAAGCAGAATGATATTCACCAGCTGGCAAAAAACATTGCTTTTAATGCTGTTGTCGGTGGTGATGTCTTAATTATCCGGCGTGTTGTAAATGGTTATAATGAATATCAGCTTGTAGACGGACGTAATGTATATTCAAGTAAAACTTTAAACAGCGATACGGGCAACAAAATAAAAAACGGTGTGGAAGTTGACAAAAACGGACGCCATGTTGCTTATTATGTCCTGGATGATGACGGCAAAGAACAGAGAATAAAAGCTTTTGATGATAACGGCAATTTATATGCGTGGCTTGCTTATACTAACAAAATCCGTATTGGATCAACCAGAGGATATTCAATTCTTGGTGCAATAATGCAAAAAATGGATAAAATCGGGGATTATACCGAAAATGAAGTTCTTGCAAGTGCATTAAACGGTAAATTTGTAGCAACAATTGATCAGGATGCAACATCAACCGGTGTTAATCCTTTAAATAATAAAACTCTAGGCGGTGCATCAAAAGTTCTACCGGAACTTTCTAAGGAAAAATTTGAAGATAAAACTTTAATTGACAAGATATATACGCAATTACGCCGTTTTACAAACGGATTAGTGCTGCACATGCCAAGAGGTCAAAAACTTCAATCTTATGACACAAAGCGGCCGAATGTTAATTTCGGAGTATTTCTTGATGCAAATATGAAATATGATTACGCTTCAATGGGTTTACCTTATGAAGTTGTCTTAATGGTATTTCAGAATAATTTTTCAGCATCTCGTGCTTCTTTAAAAATGTTTGAGGCCATTTTAAAATTTACCCGCAAATATCTTTGCATAGACGGATTTTATAAGCTGGCTTATGAACAGTTTTTTGATTTAGAAGTATTAAAAGGAAATCTTGAGGCCCCGAAGTATATTGAATTACGTAATAAACCCGGTTATGCGGATAATGCATACTTACTTGCAAAATTTGAAGGTATGCCGATACCGCATATTGATCCTGTTAAGGAAGTAAATGCTGTTGTTACAAAATTGAAGAATGGTTTAGTCGATTTTGAGGGTGCATTGCAGGAGCTTGGCAGTAAGACGAATTTTGAAACGTTGTACAAGAGTTATTCGGAACAGATTAAAAAACTACACGAAAGTGGCATTAGCCTGCAAGGTATAACACCAGATAACGAAAAAGATGAGGATGATAATAATGACAGATGAAAGAATGTTTACTGAGCTGTCGCAGGATGAGCAGCAAATGATTATTGATGAGGTAAAAAGATTAAAACTTACATGTGAACCCAAAAAAATGAAAGTTTCGGAACTTTATACCTTAATTGATAATGCTGAAAAAAAATCTGTCGAAAAAACTGAAAATACGGAAGATACAGCTCCAGAAATTGATAATTCCACGCAGGAGCAAAATTCGGAAGATGATACTTCTGTAACAGATGATGCTAAAAACTCTGATGATGTACTGGCTAAAATTCCTGAAACAGAAAATAAGCATGAAACTCCTCCCGAGCAGCCCGTAAAAAAGTCTAAAAAAGATCAGGGGCTGTGTATCAGTTGTTATTCTAAAGTTTACGATGGCGTTTGTTCTGGATGCGGGAGGCGTTATTAATGCAGATAAAAATTAAAGGTGAGATTGGCTGGGATGTTCTGGCTGGTGATATAGAACGCCAATTAAAATTTGCAGACGGTGATATTGATGTTCTTGTTGACACTCCTGGCGGCGGGGTATATGAAGGTTTTTCTATTTATAATGCATTAAAAAATTATGCAAAAGGGAAAATTCGGGTTATTGTAACTCTTGCAGCATCAATGGGAAGCTACATTATGCTTGCCGGCAAGTTACCGGGTAATGAACTTCTTTTCGAAAAGAATGGAGTTGTAATGATCCATAACCCTTCAGGGCTTACATGGGGAGATTACAGAGAGGTTCAAAGCTATGGAGTTCTTCTGGAAAAGCTAGCCGACCATTTCCGTAATAAATATGTTGAAGATACCGGTTTAAGTTATGCCGAAATCAAAGATATGATGGACAGTACAACTTATTTTGTCGGGAAAGATGAACTTGCAACATGGGGTAATATGCTTGAAACAGATAACAACAACGATGTCGTAACTGATACAGATATTTTAACCGCATCTGCAAAAGAACGTATTCAGGCTTTAAATGCCAAAATGACAAAGGAATTTGTGAAAGCAGACCTCGATAAGGTGGCAAAAATGTTTGCTGCTCCAATAACAGCGTTAGATACAAAGCAGCTGGCAAGAAATAATTGTATAACAAATCAAAAACAGGAGGAAAAGATGGATTTAAATGAACTAAAAGCAAAGTATCCTGATATTTATGCACAGGCAAAAACAGAGGGATACAAAGAAGGTGTAAAAGCCGGATGTGCAGAAGAACGAAAAAGAGTTGAAGACCATTTGCGTTTTTATGATGTGGCTAAAGATGAGGCAGAGACGGCTATTAAAGAAGGGAAGACTTTTGCCGATATGATGTCAGCATATACACATAAACAAATATGTGCAAACACTATTCAAACAATGCAGGCACAATCTCCTGCAGCTCTTAATACTGACGATCCGACCAAACCGAACGATGAAGATCCGAAAGATGCAGCAAAAAAAGCTGAAATTGAAAACTCTTTAAAGGCTCGTGGATTAATGGAGGTTGAATAATGATTACAGGAATAAATTGTGTTTATACAGAAACAATATTAAGAATTGCTACGAAAGGAACCGTAAAGGCAGGAACTGTTCTTGGAGAAATTACTGAAGGAAATGTTTTGGCCCCATACAAATCAGATTCTGTAGATGGTAGTCAGACACCTTGTTATATTCTTGCTGATGATGTTGAAAATACCACATCCGGCAGTTTAGATGTAAACAATGTAAGGGTTATAGCTTACGGTCAAGTTAATGAAAAAGCGTTAGTACTTGCTAAAGCTGAAGATACTATTGCAGCAATAAAAACAACATTAAAGAACAACGGAATTTTAGTAATGAATGTTCAGGAAGGAATAGGTGAGTAGATGCCAGTCGATTTAAACACATATTTTGCAGGCGGTTTTGAAAGAAAAAAAGCAACTCCGCAATTTCTTACAAATTTATGTAAAGAAGTATTGACGAATAAAGCTACTGTTGAATTAGACAGCCGTGTTGTCAAGTCTTTATATTCTGTAGACTTGCCACAATGTACAGGCGGTCGTTTTCATGATTTGTCGGGTTATGAAAGTTTTAAATATAAAATTCCACAGTATAATGATTATACTGCTTTAACTGATAAATGGTTTTTAGAACGACCATTTGGAGCAATCCCTTATGGGGAGCGTGTTGCTGATGCAGTAGAAGAAGTTGCTAAGAATCAGGGGATTTTTTCTTCTTATCAGGCAAATGCTAAAAGTAAGCAGGTTTCGGATGGTTTATTAAATGGTGAACTTACATTACTTAACGGTGACAAAATTAAATTTAATAAAAAAGCAACTCATGACATAGCTGCGGCGAAAAAATATTCAGATTCTTCCGCGAAGATTGTAGATGAGTTAATGAAAGGTTGTCAGTTAATTGTTGATGACGGCAAAGTTGCTGATTGTGAATTTCACTTTATTTCAAACGGTTCAGTAACAAATCCAATTTTGCTTAATGATGAAGTCCAAAAATTAGCAAAAAGAATGGATGGTATTGACCGTGTTGCTATTGGAATGCCTGTTGAAAAATGTCCGGGGGCTTCTTTATCCGGTCATTTAGTTGGTGACGGTTTTACAATTTATATTTGGAGCTTTAAAGGCGGGTTTACCGTTCCAACGGGCTATAAATTTGCAGGAGAAGGTACCACTCAACGATTTATTCCGGATGACAGAGCGATTTTGCTGCCTAAAAATCATGATTTGACAATGTTCTATGGTGGTCTAGTAACGTGTCCGAATATGTCTCCTAATATGCAAGATGTCTTTAATTCTATTCAAATTATTAAAGCAAAAGAATATGCATATTGTTATCCTAAGGCTAATGCTGGAACAACAACGCTTGAACATGGGGTAAAAGCAGCTCCATTGTTTGTTCCTACAAATCCTGATGGTTACGTATCATATTCAAACCTTATGTAGGTTAAAATATGAATGGATTTGAAATGCTTGAAATTGATAAACAGGCCGTTATTGATAACGGTCTGTTTTCTACAAAATGTATTTTATACAGTCCTGACGGCAAGGTTCAAGGTCGTGGCTCAACTTTATCTGAAGATGATCCGAATTTTAACAAAGATGATAAATTAAATTGTTTTGCTTCGTTTATAGGAATTGACATAAGCACTGACACTGGATTGGGAATTTTTGCAGACAGAGCTGAAATAACAATAAATCTGTCAAGTGTAAAAATCGGGGTAATAAAAGAGGACTGGCTTATTGATGTGTATTTTCATTCAATAAGGAAATGGAAAAAGTTTAAATGCGAGCATGTGGCGATAGACAGACTGCTCGGGATATACCTGATAAAACCGAGTATTGCAAAAGAAATTCCTGATATATCGGCACTGAGAAACGGCAGGTTTTAATGAAACCGATTTTTGACGAATTAATACAGCCGATGATGCAGACATTTGCTGTTGATTTGATAGCAGAAATAATATCTTCCGAGCGCGACAATCAAGTTCAAATTGCCCGTAAGATGGGAAAAGATGCTGACTGGATAAAAAAATATATTAATTTTGAAGTAAAAAATCATGAATTCCGAAGCCCGTCTGAAGATAGCATGGCTTGTATTTATATTTATTTTACCCGTTCGGACTATGACGGCAGCCAGACAATGTCAAAACTTCCGTCAACAAATCAATTAGTAATAGAAGCTTTTGCATCTGGAGAAAATGATTTATTTGATGAACACTGTGTAAAAACGTCGTCTGATACTGTAGCTGATATAAGATTAGATTACCTTGTTTCACAGATAAAGCAAATTATGATGAGTGAAGCTGCTGAAAATATCCGTATTAAGGCCGGTATATCTTCAACAATTTTAAAATCAACAGAGCGAACATTTTATCCGGAAAAAGAAAATATTTCAAAAAGTGTCATGTCTCAAAAAATAATATTTGAGCTTGATTTTAATGAAAAAACAAAATATTTAACAGGTACAAAAATTAAAGAGTTATATATACAAAACCATATCCGTGATGAGCTGTTTTCAATTCTTATTACGGATTTATAAGGAGGATAATTAATGGTTGTAAAATCAATTTCGTCTGATGCCCGGGCATCAGCGACAGGTGTTGCATTTTATCAAAGGGCGCAAACTACAGGAGCATATCTCCGACCTGAAAAATTGCTGTTTTTAGGAAATTACCAAACCGGCAAGATGATTGAAAAAAATGTAATATATTCTGGTTCCGGCAATGCTGATGATGCGGGGACTATGTTCGGGTTCGGTTCTCCACTGCACCGTATGGCTTTAAAAGCATTTCCTTCTGACGGAAGCGGTGCTAATGTGGAAACATACTTTTTGCCTGTTCCTGAAATTGAAAGCGGAAC
Organism: Candidatus Gastranaerophilales bacterium; assembly: GCA_003150395.1. GTDB lineage: Bacteria > Cyanobacteriota > Vampirovibrionia > Gastranaerophilales > Gastranaerophilaceae > Scatenecus. Next base: position 25,645 of record QAMI01000016.1, read on the forward strand.
AAAGCATAAGTTAAATTTATCTATAAACGGTACACCGACAAATAATGCAACATTATATTTAAGATATAAAGAGCAGCTTTTTGAAGCTGCAGCAGATATTGCGTCAAAAGTTGCGACATCTGCACATAGTAACCCGGCTTTGGATCCAAAGGGAATAAAGCTTAATGCGTATAACTATGAAAAAATCCCTTTTACTCTTCAAAAGGGAAAAAGTGCAAAAGAAATTTTGACAGCAATAAAGGAAGCACTTGATGAATATGTTGAAGTACCGTTCACCTCTGTAGTTGATGACAAGGCTTCGGCAACTGCAGCAAAAATAAAATCTTCTTTAGCAATTGATTGTACCGAATTAACTGCAGAGGATTATTATATTGCATACTCAGTTGATGGTGGTGAACGTAAAGAAATTTCAATCGGTACTATATCAGCAGAAACGGCAGAAGATGTGATTAGTTCTTTAAGCGAGCACTTGAGCGGTTTAACAATTTCTGCCGATAGCTCCGGAGAGGCAGTTTCAACTTATACGCTTACATCACAAACAAGCGGTGCATCCTCAAAAATTGAAATATTAAGTCCTTCAACCGGTACGGATTTGTTTGCTGCATTGAATATTTCAGGAACAGCAAACGGCAGTTCAACAATCGTTTTAACTTTAGAATCTAAAATTAAAGGCGAAACCGGAAATTTTGAAATTGATGTTGTAAATTCAGAGTATAAACCTGTAACCGGAGCTGATTACGGGGTAAGTTTTTCAACAGCAGTTACAAGCGAGGCTGCCGGACTTGTAAAAATTGATGATTACCTGGAACTTATAACCGAAGAACTCGGAATAACAAGAGTATGTTCGCAATTCAATGATGATAATTCTCTTGATGCAATGCGAGAGTATTTTCAAGGCTGGCGGACTGATACAAAAATCGCTCAGTATATAATTTGTTATACCGCAAAAGAATTTCCAGAAAACAATCTGTTAAAGGGTACTATAGATATTGATGAACTTGTTAAGTTTGGCAACAGCCGCAGGGATGACCAGATAAATGTACAAATTTTCGGTGATTACGGTAAGCTCAGACCCCTTAAATGGGCATTGAGAGATAAATTATTAAAAGCCGGTATTCCTAATCTTGAGCCGCTGGCAGACGGCGGTTATCAAATCGGAGATTTATGTACTTTTTATCATCCTCAGGGCAGTAAAAAAACTTTGTACATGTATGACAGAGATGCCTGCTGTCTTGGCAATATTGCTTATAATATGCTATATCCGTTCAAATATGATGAAAATTGGGTATCTGTAATTGTCGTAGATGATGAGGATGAGGAATCAAAGACTACAAATCCAAAAATTAAAAAAATTAGTGCTTTTGTTGACAAAATTAACAGTATAATTCGTGTACTGGGTGAAGCCGGTATTCTTGCAGGTATTGAGAAATCAATAGGATATACTATTGGACAAATTGATAATACAAATTCAGATCGTATAAATATCAATACATTCCCGACTTTATCAAGTGTAAATCGTATTGTTGATATTTGTAACATGGTCGGATTTAATTATGGAGGTTAATAATTAATGGCAGGATATTTAAAATCCCTTGCAATAGAGGGGTATAATTTTGGCGTTCCGAGTGATTGTGAAGTTAAAGCCCATATTGGCGGCGAGCAGATAACTGAATACGTTACATTCGGAGACGGAACATCAAGAGCAATAAAAAAAATAACCCCCGGACGCCTGGAAGGTTGTCAGGTTGATGCAAGTGAATTAAGCGTATTAGAATCGTTTCTGGGTAAAGAAAAATTATCAATAAGGGCAGAGACAGATGAAGGTTCCTATACTTGCGACGGTATGATTGTCGCGGAATCGCTGAGCGTGTCGGTTAAAAATAATGTTACAGATGCGTTTGATATTGTATCAAATTCAGGGAAATTAAAACATGGTTAAATTATCGGCTGAAACGGTTATTCATTTTATCGTTTCAGCTTTTTAAAAGGAGAGAATAATGAAAATAGAAGAAAAAATGTCAAAAGATGAAGCAGAACGTTATATTGATGAAATGGCTGAAAAACTTGAAATAGATTTGCTTGATTTTGGCATAAAAGAAAAAACAGAAGAGGAAAAAAAGTCATCTGCAAATCTTATACAAGGTGTAATGGCAGGGCTAGTATATTATGATGAAGAAAAGAAATGTCTTGTTCAAAAATTAACAAGAACTATTCGTTCAGGCGACTTTGAACGTAATGAACTGTATTATAAAAACAAGTTTAAAGTCCGCGATGCTAAAAAATTGAAAGACGGCGGTTTTGATGCTTCAGTAAAAATGTTGTCAAATGTTTGCGATGTTCCTGAAGCTATTATAAATGAAATGCATGGTACAAATCTTGAGATTTCGATGGCGTGTCTTGATTTTTTCTTGAAATAAGGCTGCCTAAAATATTGGCAATGGCAGATTTTCTGTGGCTTGAAAGATTTGATACATCAACGAATGTTGATAATATGCGGGCTTGTGAGGTGTTAGAAAAGGCACCTCTTGCTTATAGATACGAAACTAAGAAAAATAGTGTTCCGAAAGGTTGAATATGTCATTTTCTGTTTTTACAAAATTTAAGGCAGTTGATGGTGTTACTCCGGCTTTTAAAAGTATGATTGTGCAAGGTAACAATTTTCAACGGCAGGCGGGCAGAATTCAAAATGTTTTTGCCAGAGCCTTTCGTTCTATTGGCAGCGGCTTAAGATCTTTGAAGAACGGCTTTAGTTCGGTTACTGATAAAATATTTACCGTTAAAAATGCGATTATGGCAGTGGTTGCAGGACAAGTGATGCAAAAGATTGCATCACTTGGAAAAGCCTGGATAGATTTTGCGTCAGATCTGACAGAGACAAAAGGCAAAGTTGATGTTGTATTTGGTTCTATGAATAAACAGGTTGACCAGTGGGCAAAATCATCAATAAAAAGTATGGGTTTAGCACAACAGACTGCGCTAGACAGTGCTGCACTGTTTGGTGATATGGGCACAGGTATGGGAATGTCTCAAAAGCGGGCTGCAGAAATGGCAATGTCCTTAACTCAGCTTGGAGCGGATATGGCCTCTTTTAAAAATATTACAAATGATATAGCAACTACAGCATTAAAATCTGTTTATACAGGTGAAACGGAATCGTTAAAAAATCTCGGTGTTGTAATGACACAGGCTAACCTTGAAGAATTTGCCAGAAGCAAGGGACTGCGAAAAAAAATAAAAGATATGAAAGAGGCAGAAAAGGTTGAACTGCGTTATCTTTATGTTATGGACAGAACAAAAAATGCCCAGGGGGATTTTTTAAGAACCGGCGGGAACGCAGCAAACCAGATGCGTATGCATTCCGAGATGTTGAAAGAAATTCAAACAAACTGGGGTATGATAATACTGCCTGAATATACAAAGCTTTTAACAGAAGCAAATCAGATGCTTGTCGATAATATGCCTGTAATACAGAAATCTTTTGAAGATTTTTACGATGTTCTTAAGCGCTGCTATCATATACTGGTTGATTTTTACAAAACAACTGTAAATGTATATAATTCTATAGTCAAATTTGTTTCAGAATACATTGGTGTTTTGGCCTTTGTTGCAACTCTTGTGACACTAATGAAAACATACTATGCAGTCGCCGCGGCAGTCGAATTTTTCAGATACCAGCAATATCTGGCTAATGTTGCAATGCTTAACGGACAGGCTATAACCCCGTTAATGCTGCTGGCTCAAGGTAAACTTATCGGGGCTTTTAAACTTTTGGCTGCAACAACATGGGCAAGTGTAAAAGCTATATGGGCGCAGACAACAGCACTCCTAGCAAATCCGTTTGTTGCAGTTGCCGTTGCTATTGCCGGATTAGTAGCCTTAATTGTGACACTGATAAGGTATTGGGATGAGCTAACCTGGCGTTTTAAACAAAAATTTGAAAATCCATTAAAAGATTTAACTCCAGAACAGCAGAAAAAACTTGATGCTTATAATAAGAAAAATGGTACTAATATATCAACTAAGCTGCCCGGATATGCTTCAGGTACTGACTATTTCCCGGGCGGTCTTGCACTTGTTGGTGAACGCGGCCCAGAAATTGTACGTTTACCATCGGCTACAAAAATTTACAACAATAACAGAACAATGCAAATGATAGAACAGATGTCACAGCCGAGAAAAAATAATGTTATTGACTTTGAAAAATACCTGAACAAACGTTCTGAAATAGAGATACCTCGTTATAAAGAGGCAAACGGCGGGGTTTTAGAGATTGAACTGACTGCCCCCGAAGGATATGATGCTAAAGTTGTTAACGCAAAAACTCCTGACGGCAGAGAGTTCAAAGTCAAGTTAAAAGGGAAACGCAAGCAATAATGAATTATTCTGCTAGGCAAAAAGAAATTATATGGACATCTCCTTCGGGTAAAAAATTTGTTCTTGAAACAGACGGGAATATAAAATATTCCAGAAAACGCAAGGGAGAGGTTAAGAATAACCCGACACGCAGCTACGGAAAGAAAAATAACCGGACATCATACAAAACTGTAAATATGTCTGATGATACATTTCAGGATATGGGTGTATCAGGGCGTGAATTTTCATTGAAGCTTTATTTTTTCGGAGATAATCATGATATAGATGCAGCAAATTTTGAGGCAGCTTACTGTGAACGCGGGAAAAGCCGCTTACAGCTTCCTTACGGTAATATGATGACCGTTCAGGCACTGGATATAGATTTTGAGCAGAACACAGTTGAAAGGACTTCACTAACAGAGGTTAATATTTCATTCCATCAGTGCGGCGGTACTATATATCCGATAGCAAAAGCGGCTCAGGCATCCGTGCTAAAAAAGAATATCAGTCAAGTTAAGGAAGCAATGTCTGAGGAGTTTGCGGATACTGTGAATACGCTTGCAGATAAACAGACCTTTGCAGAGCGTTGGTCGCAAAATCTTGATAAATTAACGCAAAAATTTATTGATGTTCAAAATTCGGATTATTTAGGAATTTTGTGGGATATTAAATCCCAAAACATTCTGAATAACCCGCTTGTAATGTCAACACAGCTTGGAATGCTTCTGAAAAAAGGCTTTTTAACTTATGAATCCGTTTCAGATGTAATAAGCTCTGTTTCAGATTTGATAACTGATTTTTTACCCTCCTCCGGTGTTTCAAAATCAGAATATACCGCAGATGATATATACATGAAATCTACGATTATAGCAGGCTGCGAAGTAGTAAACGACAGTGACTTTGAAACCAGAAAAGATGCGGTTGAGGCGATTGAGAATATTCAGGATATAAATGACAAATATGTAGAACAATCTCAGGAGATTGAACAAGTTATCAACAAAAAACTTGAGGACACAATTATAAGTGAAGTTGACACCACTGAAATTGTCAATAATACAATAACGTCGGTAATAGAAAAAAGCGATGATTTAAAAGTTGAAAAAACAATTATATTAAAAGAGCACTCCAATCCTTTAATGCTAGCCTTTGAATATTATCCTGATATGTTTAAGTTGGATCCTGATGCTGCAATAGAATATGTAAATAAAACAAATGATTTTACAGGCGATGATTTTCTCTTTTTAGAAAAAGGCCGGAAGATATTGATTTATGTTTAAGAAAGTTTTTAAAGGTGAAACCGATTATGACAATATATCCCGTAAAATTTACGGCACTCCTGATAAAGCAGGTAATATCAGTAAGATTAATAATAACACAGACGGGTATATTATCGTTCCGATTGATGAGGAATTTTCCGCAGATGGTGAAGGCGTATGCTGTAATATAGACGGAACAGTTTATCATAGTTTCTATAACTACCTTTTGATAAATATGCTCGGAGCTGTAAAGGGGGTAATTTTAGAATTTGATACCAACCCAGAAGAATTAACATTCAAACGCGGTCAGGGTGCGGCGGTAAGTGACAATGAGGGATTATTTTTAAACGGTTATATTTCGGATATAAAACCAAAAAAAAATGTATCAGGCTGGAATACATTAGTTTATATAATGTCATCGGCAGGAATTTTACTGGACACTGTTGTTCCTGAACCGTTGAATTTTTCTTATTTAAGTATAAAATCGGTAATACAGACAATATGTGATTATTTCAGTCTTGCGGTTGAATTTGAAGATAATCAGAATCTTGATTATGTACTGCAAACAGAAATCGGAAACAGTTACGGCGCACATGAGGAGGAAACCTGCTGGGAATTTATAACAAGGCTTGCCTCATCAAGGGGTTTTATTGTAGATGATGACGGAACAAAACTTTATGTCGGGACTATAAAAGATGAAGATGTAAAAATGTCTTTTATAGAGGGTGAAACCGTTGGTGTAACTGATTGGCAGGCTGATTTTTCAACAGACAGCCTTGCGCGGTATTATGTTGCACTAAGCCAGTATCCTGAACCCTCTCAGGCAGTTACGGAAATCCCTTATAATTTGCCCGTAACAAAACGAGTGCTCGCTGATGATACGTATTCGGGCAGTCTTGCGGATTTTGCAAGGTGGACGGCCTGTCGTTCAATCGGGGATGTAATAAAGGTAAAATTGGCTGTTAATGATTTTTTTAATCTTAAAAAGGGTAATTTTGTTTATTTGCAATCTCCATCCTGTTATATTTTTGAAGAAACAAAAATGATTGTGGAAGAGTTTGAGCAGGACGGGAATAAAGGCAATTTTATAATATTGACGCTTCCATGCGCCTACACAGGTGTGATACCGGAAAGTTTACCGTTATGTTAAGAATAACCAAAATATTAGATAAAACAATTTCGGGCTTTATAAGGAAATTTAAAACAACACTTTACGGCTCTGATGCTTTATATCTTGAACAATTTCACAGCGGCGGAGATGACTATAACCCGCCGAAAAATATTAAAGCCCTGTCATCTTTTCTGGGTAATAATCCGCGCGACGGAGTTATATTTCTTTTTCGTGATGATACCGAAAGAAAATCAGCTTCCGGTGAAAAAAGAATTTATGCGACTGATGCAGGCGGAAAGACGATTGTTGGAGAAATACATTTAAAAAATGACGGTACAATACAAATTTCCTGTAATCGTTTTGTCTTGGATTGCGCAGGAGATATTGAGTTAAATTCCGGAGTTGGTATAACTCTTAATTCTGTATGTACAAATATAACAGGTAATTTAAGTTCCGGTTCGGGTGGCAGCTCAATTATAATGAGCGCGGGTGATACTCTTACTGTAACAAGTGGTATATTAGATAAAAAGGGTTAACTATGGCTGAAATTAATACAACATATATAGATAATTTAACATTGCAAATACAAGGTATAAATAGTTATATTGATAAAACAGCAACAAGTTTTGAGGGGCTTTCACAGGATGAAATCAATAAAAAAAGTGCAGAATTAGAGAGTTACTTAGGTACTAAATTAAATTCGATAAGAAACTCTGTAGTTTACTTTTTAAGTTCTCAATATTCTGCAATATTAAAAGAACAGGAATTATTAAAACCTTTAGTCGAGGCTAATCCCGCTAATTTATTGGATGTTTTAGGCTGGATTAAAAATGCTATTACCTATATTTCAGGCCCTTATGGAAAATTCGCCGTTATGCAAGCAGAAATATTAAGTTCTGCAACGACCTTATCGTCAGAACTTCAAAAAGCCTGCTCTCATGTTTTTGAGAACCCGAATATTCCAGAGCTGAATGTAGAGGTTGAACCAATTAGTATTGAGGATATTATATCCTAAAAAGGGTGTTTATGTCTGATTTTTTAATGATAGAAAACGGCGACGGCGGTGAACTCGATATAAGCGCTGACGGCGATATTATTCTTAATAATACACTTTATAACGCAGTTTATTTGAGTATTTTTGGCGGTAAAGCTTTTTATGATGTGTTTGATGCTGAGGATACAGAAACTGACAATGACGATATAGAAGCAGAATTAAAAAGACCGGTAACAGTTCCTAACTTAAATAATCTTGCAAGCCTTGCCGTTTCAAAGCTAAATTGGATGATAAATACAGGGATTGTAAAAAATGTTGATGCCTCTGCAAATGCAAGAATTGATAAAATTACCGAGATTATTATTACTATAACTCGTCCGGATGATGTAACCGAAAAATACGGCATTATCTGGGATAGGGAACAATCTGAATTAAAGCGTTTCGGAGAAATATATGGCAGGTTATAAAAAGAAAACTTTAAAAGAAATTCAATCTGATATAATAAGTGACTATACCACAAGAATAAAAAAAGAAACCGGTGTTGATGCTCCGCGGCTTCCCAAAGCTGTAGTTCGGTCAATTGCGTGGTCTGTTGCCGGTGTTGCCTCATTGCAGCAGAATTTTTTAGCATGGACATATCTTCAAATTCATCCCCGTACGTGTTCGCCATCTGTTTTAAAAATGTGGGGTTCATTACTGGGGCTTGAATATAAAACAGGTACAAAAACCACACTTCAGATTGAAATAGATAATGTTACAGCGTCATCTATAATTTCTGGAACGTTGTGGAAAAGTCCTAAAAACAGCATTGTATACAGCTCTCTTTCAACGGTTTTCCCGATTAGCGGTACAGTAGTCTTAAATGTGGAAGCGAAAACCTCCGGTCCCGCAGGTAACTTAAACCCGGGTGAAGAACTTGATATTACAAACCCTTATGAGGGAATACCGGATAAAGCTCGAGTAAAAGCTATTCTCGTATCAGGAAGTGTGGATGAAGATATAGAAGATTACAGAAACCGTGTGCTTATTGCATTTAAACGAAAAGCTCAGGGCGGCAGTTTAGTTGATTATTATTTATGGCCAACTGAAGTTGCGGGGATTGTTGATGCATTTCCGTATGTTTTGGAGTCTGGTACAATAGTTGTTTATCTGGTATCAGCCGGCAGCGGAAAAGACAGAACACCTTCTGGCAGTGTTACCCCTAATCCTTTCCCTGAATGGGAAAATGGTAATATGAAATCAATATCAGGCTCAGGGCTTTTTTATCAAGCCGCAATGGCAATAAACGGTACTACTGACATGAAAAATACGAGACGGCCTGCAGGTGCAGTTGTCGAATTGCGGATGCCGAATTACATAGGCTATCGTGTTGAGATAACAGAATTAAACCCGGCAACAAATGATATTAATGCAAAAATTAAAGATGCTATTGTTTCGTATTTAGACACAAAGAAACCGAATATTTTGGCATTGGGTTATACAAAGCAGGATGCAACGATTAATGCAAGCAAATTGAATGCTGCGATACAAAATGCGATTAATGCAGACGGCGGGACATATAATTCATTTGTTTTGAAAAATTCAGCGGATGAAATAATTAATGAGGATATTTTGGGGATAGGCTGCCTTGCCTATCTTGAAAAGTTAAAGATTAATAATGCGGATATTGTACTATGATTTTTCAGAGTTTTAAAACGCTTCTCGGTAATGGGCGGGCGTGGAGGCTGGTAAATACCAATATAAGCGCGCTTGTTCATGCTCTTATAAAACCGTTTGAAGATATAAGAAGGTCTGCATACAGAATTGTTTATGCTCCTTTCCTTACATCAAATACTTATGCAACTGAAGATGAGCAGCTTACAGATGTTGAAAATTATGAAGATCTTTTTGGAATTGAAGCAATCTCAGACATATTAAAAGAGCGTCAGGCAAATGCAGAAGTTCAATGGTCACTTCGCGGCGGTCAAGGGTTCGGATATATAGAGCAGGTAATGGCACGTGCGGGATTACAGGTTAAAGTCGTTGAAAATATCCCGATGAAAGACCTTACTTATCTGGGAACTTTTGAATACGGACACACGCAGTACGGTCAGACTGTAAATGACACAAAGGTACAGTACGGAGCTTCCGGGTACAAGCTAATTTGTAACGGAGCATTATATTACGGTAATGATTATGATGATCCGGCAAAAATAACCCGCTGGGATAAAGTTTTAATTATAACGGTTATTAATCCTATGACATACGGCCAGTATAAAATTTTTATGGATTTGCTTTTAAGAGTACGGCCAGCCGAATATGTCTGTCTTTGTAAAATTACTTTGTATTAGAGGATATTTATGAAAAATTTATATGACTATGAAAAAACTCAATCAGCAACAGTTGATTTGCCTTTTGGTGCATTTAAAAATGAAAGTTCTCCAGGCCAGCAAGATGGAACGGATATTGTAGCAGAGCACATTCAGGATATTGCGTATTGTTTGTTTCAGGTTTTGCAGCTTGCAGGAGTTGTTCCTAATAGTGAACTTGAAGACGGCAACAATAAAACCCAGTTTATCAATGCGCTTGCTAATATTGGAATATTAAAACATTCAGATAAAGTTTCTTATAATGTATCTGTTTTAGTATGGATAATAAGCGGGAATGACTTTATTCTTTACCGCTCCCAAAAGTCGAACAATACTGATAACTTAACAAATTCAGAATCATGGACAAAAATATTAACAATTGACAATAAGAATAAAATAAATTTTCATGTACAAACGAATATTTCAAGCGGTTCGGGAAGCAGTCTGCCTGTATTTTGTTTTAATTCAGGCCCGGTGGACGAAAACGGAGAACCTGCATTAATAACGCTATCAAAAAATACATTAACCCTTAATGCGCCTGCGGTTTGTACGACAGCAGGGGGCGAAAAATATACAATAAGCGAAAATATTTCACTTGATATATCTGAATCGGCGGACGGAAATTATAATTTATTTTATAATCCTGAAACCGAAGGGCTTGAAATATATAATAATAAGATTTATATCCAAAAGTCTGAGCCTGATGAAATGCAGATAAATGATATATGGGTAGATACGAGTGTAATGCCTTATAAATCTTATAAAAAGATTTCCGCTTCTGAAAAAGAAAATGTAAAAATTGTCCCAAACGCAGTCATATCAATACTTTCAGACGGGGGGGGGGGTAACTCTCAGCGTGAATAAATACAATATTATGCGGGAAATAGATACCCTTAAACGTAACAAGGCAGACATAGACCTTGCAAACACAACTCCGGCACAGAGTTTTAAAGACATGAGCGTGTGTTGGGGACTGCCGGATTATATGAACGGTAAAAAGAATGCAAATGTACTGGGTGCATGGAAAACAGTAGAAGTTGATACATTGTTGATATGTACGTTTGAGAATAGAGCAACCAGTTATGACGGGCAAATATTAATAAAAAACGAAAAAGGCGAAGTTCCTCCTGGCATAATTGATGAGGAAGACCCCGGACGAATACTGTCGATTGGAATTTATTCCAATATGGCAGGTCTAAGATTTCAGACAAGCTTATGGTGTATGTTACCCAAAGGGTTTTCGTATAAGCCCACTATAAACAGTACATTGGGTGCTACAGTCCTTTTAGGTTGTATGGAATATCCACTGAAAGGAGCAAGTAATTAATATGATATATTTTGACGAAAACAAAGAAGCATATGCGCAAATAGAAACCCTTGAAAGGTGGGGGAGAAGTTTACTTTTTCAATGCAGTGATGAAGAATATCGGGAATATTTAGAAGGTAAGCGTATCTGGCAGAATGGAAAACTTGTACTTAACCCGAATTACGCAGAAGAACAGGCAGCAAAAGAGCGTGCAGCGCGCATTGAAGAAATCAAAGAGGCATTAAACGAGCTGGACAAAAATCGTATCCGCGCAATGTGCGAGCCGTCAGAATACTCAAAAGGCGTGTCGTGGCTTGAATATTACAACAATCAGGCGCGGGAATTGCGTGCAGAACTAGCCGAACAGAGGCACGAGCACGAAGTGTGAGAGGCTCACAACAATCAACGTAAACGTTGAGTTTTCGTTGTTGTTGTGAGCGGTGCCGTTTAACGTGAGGCGCAGAACTTCAAGAAGCAGAAAGTTGCTGCTTATAGCTGCTCATTATTATCAGAAGAGCTAATGCAGTAAAGATTAAAAATATCCATTTTAAAATATCTAGCGGCTAACTCTAAAGCGGCAACATATCCGTAATTTCTGATAGTTTCAAAAAAGCATTTGTTAAGTTCCAAATCCCGCACAGCTATAAGGTTTAACATTATCTCGCTTTGATACGCATTGGTTAATAAAACCGCAAAAGCTTGCTTACAAGTCAGAAAAGCTTGATCGTATGCAATAGTATTATTACGGTGTTCTATCTTAAGAGTTTTTTTATTGATTTTGCAATATCCGTTACAATCAATAATGTAGTATTTTTTTGTCGTATCAATTACCGGACACTTGCAAACAGCATCAGAATGAGAGTTTTCATCAAATATAGTAACAAAAAGCTCTTTTAATTCAGTATGAGGAGGTTTTACAAATATTTCCTGCTGTATATTGTCGCAATAGATATTTTCAATATCCGGGAGCGGAGTTTTCTCTCTCATAGCTGATAACAGTGTATTAACAGCAATTTCTTCCTCAACAGACAGCCTGTAATTTTTTGGCATTTTATTATTTGCTTTTGTGGAACCTTTCGGCCTCCCTCTTTTTCTTTTTTCCATAAATAAATTTTATCACATATTATTTGTAAAGACAAATAATTCCCGATTAAATATTAAATACTGATTTAAAAACAGAATTAAATGTATTTACAAATAATTTATTAAAAAATTTTTAAGCATTTTTTGTAAAGACATTTAATTTGAAAATTAACGAAGCATAACATGATAAAAAGGAACAGTAAATGACAGTAACCGTAAAACAAAATCCATACAACCATAATATTCCGGAATTATCACTAACAGGAGTTTATTACGAAGAAATGGGCGACACCGTAATAACACTTCCAAGCGACGGTATCGACGGAATAACCTACGAAATAATTAATGAAAACGAAGAATAAGAAAGGAAAAAGTAATGGCATCAAATAAAGTAAGATTGAAAAGTAAAACCGGCACAATTCTATATCCAGAAACAAAAGCCTCAATTGTCAAAAATGAAAGCGGTCAAAACCTCGGCACTGTAGAAGCCGGCGCACAGGTCAATAAAATTGAAACAATCAAGGTAAACGGCACACCTTTACAAATTGTCAGCAAAGCTGTTGAAATTACAATTCCTGCCAATGCAGAATATTCCATTAAAAAACAAGCTACTGCTGAAAGCGGTTTTTCTGCAACCTACTACCTCACTAAAAACGGTACTCAAACCGGTGAAAAAATTAATATCCCGAAAGATATGGTTGTTCAATCGGGTTCTGTCAAAACCTGCGAAACCGCTGATAAACCTGTATCAGGTTACAAAGTCGGTGACAAATATATTGACCTTGTACTTGCAAATGCAGAAAACTCGCATGTTTACATTCTTGTGTCTGATTTAGTTGACAATTACACAGCAGGCACGGCAATTACAATTTCCGGCAAAACAATCGGAGTAAATCTTGAAACTCTAAAACAAACTTTTGCCCTAAAAGCCGATGTTGACAAAAAAGCGACCAAATCAACAACGCTTTCCGGTTATGGCATAACCGATGCCTACACGAAAACCGAGGTCACAGCCGAATTAAATAAAAAAGCAAACAAAGGTACAACGCTCGCATCTTACGGCATAGCTGACGCATACACAAAATCGGAAGTTGATGCTCTGATAGAAGATTTGGACGGCATAACTTACGAAGAAATTGTGGAGGAATAATGAAAGAAGTTGCAGCTAAAAAAGTAATTTTAAAAAACAAAGATGATATTTATCTTCTTCCATATACCTCAGCAGATGCAGACGCCGTCCACAAAGCCGGCGAGGAAACAATAACCGGCACAAAAACTTTTAAAAACGGTGTACCTATAATTTTGCAGCATCCAGACGCTACTGTCGCAGCACCGCCCGGAACGGTTTCAAATATAGTTCAAGATTTCCGAGATGCCTCTGGCGCAAGAACAGGTTGTGTTTATAACTCAATAACCCAGAATGGAGAAGTTCTGTCCCAATTACAGGTAATTAGAGGCGGTGTATATAACACTTTAGGCCTTGGCATTGATGCCGCAAATAAAAGCACGCTTACACATAATGGTGTTCTTTTACGATATGTAGATTACTTTTTCGCAAACGAATGGGGCTGGTGTAGAAAATGGTCAGACGGCTGGCTTGAACAGGGCGGCATTATTGGCGATTTTGTCGGAGGTCTTGATGCTATTGTTCTTTCGTTTCTACGTCCGTTTCTGCATACCGGTTATTCAATATTTGTAACTCGTGGCGGCTTTAAAGGTGATAATACCCGAACAGATATAGGTATAATCGCAATGTCAACTGTAAATTGTACGCTGGGCGTTTGGGCAGGCTCCGCAGGAAGTATGGGCCGCTGGTACGCTTGCGGTTGGGATAGTACCGCACAATAAAGCTAAACAAATAAAAACAAAGGAGTAAAAATGGATTTTGAAAAACAATATACAGATGACGATTATGCAAACAAAGCAGGTGAAGCAAATGCAACCGGCCAAATACTCTATGTTCTTGTGACAGACGAAGAAAGCGACGGGGCAAAGAAAAAAGTCGGAAATCTTGTCCTTGCAGAGCCGGACTATTACGTTTGCTATGAAGCTAATTATACAGACGGCACAATTAACGAAAATCTTGAAGCGGAAAAAGCTCAAAAACTCAAAGACATTGAAGCGCAAGAAATAAAATCAAGGCTTATGTCTCTTGACTTAGATGCAATCCGTCCATTGCGCGCGATATTGGCGGGCACGCAGACTGAGGAGGATTTAGAAAAAATCAAAGAAATAGAAACAAAGGCTGTCGAATTACGAATAACTCTTTCTACATTGCAATAACTTCAACGTCATCAAGATTAACGCGCTGCTTAGCCTGCCATAGGTCATAGGCTAGTTGTAAATTTAACCATAGTTCAGCAGATGTACCGAGAGCCTTAGATAACTTCAAAGCCATTTCAGGACTAATACCGCATTTAGAGTTAACAATTTCAGATAAATTTTTACGGCTTGTGCCGATTTTTAAAGCAAATTCAGTTATGGATAAACTTAACGGCTTAATCCAATCTTCAAGTAAGATTATTCCCGGATGCGGAGGGTTGAACATTTCCATAATTTTATCCTTTCTGTTAGTGATAATCTTGATAATCTACAATATATACATTTCCTGATTTTTCATCAAATTCAAATGTAATTCTCCAGTTTGCCTGAACTGTAACCGCCCATTGACCTTTTAAGTCGCCTGTAAGCTGATGCAGTCTATATGCCGGAGATGATAAATCGTTTATTACGGTCATTTTATCTAACACTGCCAGTATTCTTGATAGTTTATCTGCATGTATTGCTTGAATACCTTTTTTACTGCCAGTCAGAAAAAATTTTTCAAGTCCTTTGTGTTTAAACGATTTAATCATACTAATATTATAACTCGTAACGTTACAAGTGTCAAGTGTTTTGTAGAAATTTTGTAACAGCGTATAAACTGCTGTTTTTGTATGTAATTAAAAGAAAGTGAGGAAATTATGCAAGAAGAAAACAAAGCCAAATTAAAACAAGAGGGCTGGGGATTACTCAAGGATATTTTGAATGCTGTAGCAAACAGGGGTTATAATATGCTTGAGCTTGTAATTAAAGACAGTAAAACAGTCTGGGATGATGCATTGTTACCGGCATTGGAAAAAGTCAGAGATTTTGCATTAAATGCTATAAGTAAAATCGGTCAAAAAAAAGAGGTAACTACTTAATGAATTTTGGTATCCCAAAAGCAGTTGAAGCAATCGGAAACGCAGTAAAAAGCGTTTTCGATTTTGCCTCGACTGTCAAAGAAGAACAATCAGAAACAGAGGTTATTCGTGACAAACGTGACAGTGAAACAGCTTGTAAATATGCTGAATTTGCAATTCGAGCTGTAGAAAGAAGCGCTGTTTTTATAAAAAAAATAGATAAATTCCGTTTTAACTATTTTGCCAAAAAGTTTAGAGATTATAAGTAGGAGACAATAAATGCAGACAGACGGTGATATTTTGACATTTCTGGCAACAATAATAAGCGGCGGCGGAATTGGCGGAGGTGTCGGTGTTGCTATAGTTAGAGCTTTTATGCGTTCTGAAGCTAAAAAAGCTTTAAAATGTGACATTGAAAAAATTGACAAAGACATTGCAGAATTAAAAACCGAAGATGAGGCGCTTCATAAGCGAATTAACCATGTTGAAAACGATTATGTTCAATGCCGTTATTGTGATATGCAGCATAACAATCTTGAAAATACATTGAACGATATAACGCATAAGTTGGACATTTTGATTGAACGTGAGATGAGATAAATCAGACAATAGTATGTCTGAAGAAAGGATAAAATGAAAATATTTTTAAACGCAGGTCATGGCGGGAGTGATCCCGGAGCTGTGTCAAAAAACGGGTTAAAGGAAAAAGATGTAGCAAAGAATATTTGCGATATTCTTGCGCAGAAACTCCGTAATGCGGGGCATTCTGTAATTGTGTATCAGGAACAAAAATCTTATTTTGAGATATCAAGGGAAGAAAACAAAAGCGGCGCAGATTTGTTTGTATCAGTTCATTGCAACAGTTTTTCAAGCCCATGTGCAAACGGGGTTGAAACATTGTATTATCCGACATCCGCAAATGGGAAACGTCTTGCAGAATATGTTCAAAATTCACTGTTAAAACAAACCGGACTTTTTAACCGCGGGTGTAAAATGCGTCGGGATTTGCATGTATTGAAGTCGACAAAAGCTCCGGCGGTACTTGTAGAAACCGCATTTATTTCAAACCCTGAAGAGGAAAAATTATTGAGAGATAAGCCGGAAATGTTTGCGGAAGGAATTTTTCAGGGGATAAAGGATTATATAAGTTAGCTCTCTCTTCTTATTTAAGCGGCAGCCTTGATTTTATGAATCAAGGCTTTTTGTTTATTTAACTATATCTATCAGTTCTTTTTCACTAAAAGCAAGAAAAATTTCATTTTTACCGATATTTTGATTTTTAATAATAGGAATGGATATATAAACTTTTTTATTAAAATAAGTCAAATTATCTAGAGCAATACTATTTTCATGAATCGTATTAATAACTACAGCATAAGGTATTTTTTTATTTTCAGTATCTCTGGATTTTTTAATAGATAGATCAATAGAATCTAAGATTGTTTGATTTTTATTAATTTTAAAATAATTAGTCATGTCAAAGAATATTTTACCAAAATTGAAAATTAATATCAAACCTCTATCTACTGTTATAACGCTCACTTGAAATGAATTGTTTGTTATTTGAAATTTTGACGTGAAAAATGGGTGACTTTTGGGTGACAAAATTATAAAAACTTACAAAAAATTGTGAAAGATTACAATAGATTACAAAAAGTAAAATAGTCTGAAATGCAATTATATATTAAAATATAAGAAATTATAAAAAATTGCAAGAAGTCAAATTTATAACTACGAACCAAAAGGTCGGGGGTTCGAATCCCTCCGCGCGTAAGGTTTATAAAATAAGTGTTTCAAGCTTTTTTGAAACACTTATTTTTTAGTAAATTATCTTTGATTTGTCGGCGTTTTTTATAACTGAATCGATGTCAGCATCGGAAAGTTTATTCTTAATAATATAATTTATAACCGGCATGTTGTAGTTTTTGTGTGTAAATTCAGGATTTTCTTTCAAAAATTTTTCAGCAAGCGCAAGTTTAAGCTCTTTGTCATCTCCGAGAAACTGAAATAGTTGAAAATTGTCATATAACCTTTCGCCGTTTTTATTTTTTAAGCTGGCAGCGGCTTTTATAACTTCAAAATCTTTTTCTGTTTTTATTGCGCTGGCAAAATCGTCCGCCCACATTGTTGAAATCGCAAGTTCTTCTAAAAATTTGTTAATTTTCTCATCAGACATAATCAATAACCTTTCTGATAAAATTCACGGATTTTCTTTTGCAATTCTTGAGAAAAAGAGTGCAAAATGTTACCTTTTTTAACAAATTCTCAAATATATTAATCCTACTTGCATTTTGCCTTTTTCTCCGTTAAAATCAATTTAAAGGGGATATTATGAAGTGCTATAAATCAAAATGGATTTTAACATCCGAAGGTGAAATTCTTAAAGATTACGCAATTGTTGTTGACGAAGGCAAAATTATTGATATAATTCCTAATTCTCAAGTTGATTTTGAAGAAAAAGTTGTTAAGGATTTAGGTAATTCAGTAATCACTCCGGGATTTATTGATTTGTTCACTCAATATCAATATACAGAGGTTGGCGGGGTAAAGCCTCTTGCTTTCAAAAATAAATTAAAAAAACTTTTCCAAACTGTTGCAAAAAAATACACTTTTGCCGGCGTAAAACCTGATAATTATTCGCTTAAATGGGCAAATATTCTAAGTGATTATTATGCGATGGACAGACAGGAGAAAATCAACTCCTTCAAAATCGGAATTGAAGAATCCATAAAGGCCGGAACAACTTGCATTGCACAGGTTTCAAAGGAATTTAAATACTTTGATATTATCAATAAAGTTCCAATTAAGAATTATCTGTTTTTTGAAGTGTTTGCAGATTCTTCAGAAAAGAGTAAGAAAAAGTTCAAAGATTTGAGAGCAAAAGTTGAGGATTTAATTTACCATAAGGGCGAAAACACTCATATTGGGATTATGCTTCACTCAATCTCAAGCGTGCACAAAAAATTATGGGAACTGTTTTCAAAATACTGCCGCAAGCATAATATGCTTGTGATGACACGTTTTGCAGAATCTCAGGATGAAATAGAATGGCTGAATTTCGGTTTTTCTGATATTGATTTGCTTCATAAATTTATGGGTTTCAGAAAAATTACACCTTACGCAAAAGGTGTAACGCCGGTTGAATATCTTAGTAATTTAAAGGTTTTAACAAAGAAAATCATTGCGGCTAACGCAAACTATGCTGACGAAAACGAACTTCAAAAACTTGCTGAAACTGGTGTTAAATATGTTTATCAGCCTTATTACAGTGAAGAAATCTGTAATAAAAAGCTTTCATTTGAAACAGTTTTGAAATATTTCAAAGAAAATTTTGGATTTTCAACCCAAAGTTTCGCGCCAAAGAAGGATTTTAGTCTGCTGCGACTCGCAAATATCGTAAACGAAGAGGTTAATCTTCCGATAGAAGAATTAATTAAATATTTGACTATTTATCCGGCAAAAATTTTACGTCTGGAAAATACTACCGGGTCTATTAAAATTGGCAAAGATGCAGATTTCAATGTCTTTAAGCTTGATGAAGGCGAAGATTTTAATGTATTGAAAAGGTTTGCAATTCCGTATTCCACATATTCAAAAGGCCGCAAACTCGTTAAAGCAGGCAATGTAAGGTTCTCATTATGACGGTTATAAATGAAAAGTTCACTGTCCATACAAAAGGCAATACGCAAATAATTGATATTACGCGACAGGTTCAAAACGCAGTCTATCGCCACAATCTTCAAAATGCAGTTGTCCATGTTTATGTTGCAGGGAGCACTGTATCAATAACTAATATTGAATTTGAACCGGGTTTGCTAAAAGATTTGCCGGAAGCTCTGGAGAAATTTGCTCCAATTGCAGCAGAATATCATCATGACGAAACCTGGCATGACGGCAATGGCTATGCGCATGTAAGAGCTTCAATAGTCGGTAACAACACAATGGTGCCGTTAATGGAGGGTGCGTTGCAGCTTGGACAGTGGCAGCAAATTGTATTAATTGATTTTGATAATAAAGCAAGAACAAGAACGGTTTACGTTCAAATAGTATATTAAAGGAGGAAAAACCATGAAAAGTGTTGCTATGATTGAGTTTCAGGGGGGGGGGGGCGTCTGATAAGCTTACCCTTAAAGGAAAAAGACAAGGATTTACATTAAAAAAATTAGTTGAGCGTAAAAATATATTAACCAAAAAGTGTCAAGTTGCATTTACTTTAGCTGAAGTTCTTATCACACTTGGTATTATTGGAATTGTTGCATCGATGACGCTTCCGGCATTAATCCACAAAAATCAGAACAAGGCACTGGAAGCTGCTTTAAAAAAGAATTATTCCGCTATTTCGCAGGCTCTTGATATGTATCAGGCGCAAACTGGCGAAAGAATTAAAGCTGGAGAAATAGAAGGTCGGATGTTGAAAACTGTATTAATGAAATATCTTAAATCTGTAAGGGATTGCGGACCAAGTTTTATTGAAAATGTTTGTATAGAAGACTATGAGAGTTCACCTAAACGTTACAAAACTTTTAATAATACGCAATACTTTAGACAAAACTTGCTTGACGACGGTGTATTTGTCTTACCTGATGGCAGTACAGTAATTCTTGAAAATTCTAACGTTAATGTTAACAGCGGAAGTATATATATATCAGCGTTGATGTGAATGGATTTAATAAATTCCCAAATAAATTTGGACAGGATACATTCATGTTCCAGATTGATAATAAAGGACAGCTTTTTCCAATGGGTGCACCTGCTACAATGTACTACAGCAGCAGTGAAGAATATTGCTCTAAAACCTCCCGTAATGATATTAATGGTGCAGGCTGTACATACAAGGCTTTGACTGACAAAAATTACTGGAATAGTTTTTAGAATTCATAAAGGCTGGAAAATATATGCATTACAGTCTTACGAAAAATATTCAACGGTATCCTTTGTCTATAATAAGTGTTATTTAATCATGTACAACCTCAAGTATATTCCACTGTTCATCCCACTCTATATATCCAGCAATGTCAATGTTGTGATATTTGTATGGATTATTAATATATTGCGGGTTAAAAAGGCCAATTGAATGAAGTCTTTTTATAATATCAGGCAAAAGAGCGGTACTTCCTGCAATAGTACCTTCTTTTGTCGTTGCTCTTATTCCGTCATAATAGACTTTTGAGTCTGAAAATATCATCTCGTTAAGATTACTTTTCGTAATCGGCAGGCTGTCGCTTATTAAAATAATTTTGTCAGCGGGTTTCATTTTGAATGCAAGTTTTAACGCGTCATCTGATACATGAACTCCATCGCCTATAATCTCAGTGTATATGCTATCATTAATTAAGGCACTAAGTGCTGTTGAAACTCCCCGGTGTGCAATTCCGCTCATAGCATTAAAAAGATGAGTTACTCCTCGGCATCCTGTGAGATGACCGCTTATGCAATGACCTGCCTGAACTCTTACTCCTTTATTCCATAAATATCTTATCAAACCATCATCAAATTCCGGAGCCAAAGTCACAATTTTAATAAATGAATCTTCTATCATTTGATAATTTTCGATGGTCGGCGTTAAAAAGTATTTTGGATTATGGACTCCGCATTTTTCGACGTTTAGAAAAATTCCTTCCAGATGAATACCAAGAATTTTTGCCATGTCTTTAGTTTGGGCTGAAGCCGCTTTTTTGATAACTTCAATTTGGTGTTTGATATTCATAATATTGTCGGTAACAAGAGTCGGAAAATATCCGCCAATCCCGTATTTGAGTAATTCTTTCGATAAATAAAGAATATCTTCGGTTGTGGATTTATTAAAGTCTATACCAAATGCACCATGCATGTGTTGTTCTATTAATAGTTTAGTTCTCATTTGTGATTTTCCTGATTAAATTACACTGCCTTCGAATACTTTTCTGGCTTCTTCTCTGTCGTCAAAGTGTATTGTACGGTCTTTTAAAATCTGGTAATTTTCATGACCTTTACCTGCAATCACAACAACGTCATTATTACCTGCAATAGCTTTTAAAAGCACTATTGCGTGGCCTCTGTCAGGTTCAACTGTTACGGTTTCTGTATTAACGTTTTTGAGACCAGCTATTATATCCGTAATAATTTGCTGCGGATCTTCGCTTCGCGGGTTATCACTTGTTATTACAATTTTGTCGGCAAGTCTTTCTGCAATCGCGCCCATTTTTGGACGTTTTGTAGCGTCCCTGTCGCCTCCGCAGCCGAAAAGACAAATAAGTTTACCATCTTTTGGCGTAATTTCTCTGGCTGATTTAAGCACATTTTCTAAACCGTCAGGTGTGTGTGCATAATCAACTATTACAAGCGGTTTTTTTGCCACAACCTCAAAACGTCCGGCAACACCTTTAACATTTTCTAATGCTTTGAGAGCGGTTTTGATGTCAATTCCCATTGCGGTAGAAGCCGTTACTGCGGCAAGTACATTATAAACACTGAACATACCATTCATATGAAGATTAACAGAGTATTCTTGCTCTCCATTAAGACAAAGTTTGAATTCTGCACCGTTAAGCGAGAATTTAATATCTTTTGCTATAATGTCGGCATTTTTTTTGACTCCGTAAGTGAAAATTTTAACACCTTCTGGAACTGCGTCTAAAAATTTCTGTGCATAACTGTCGTCTGCATTAATTACGGCAAAATCCCCTTCTGAAAGTCCTCTAAACAGCAAAGCTTTAGCTTCAAAGTAATTCTCCATTGTGATATGGTAATCGAGATGGTCTTGTGTAAGATTTGTCAAAACTGCTCCGTTAAACTGGCAGCCGCCTACACGATTTTGTTCGAGTGCATGAGAACTTACTTCCATAACAACATTGTCGATTTTTTCAACATCCTTAATCATTCTTAGTGTTGCTTGAAGTTCCGGCGCTTGAGGTGTTGTGTGTTTTGCATCGCGGTACTCTCCGTTTGAAGAAAGTTTATAACCCAATGTTCCAATTAGTGCACATTTTTCCCCGTTTTCTTCAAGTATTTTTTGTATTAAATGAGTTACTGTCGTTTTTCCGTTTGTCCCTGTAATTCCTATTAAATTAATGCCTTTTGACGGGCTTGAGTAGAATCTGTCCGCAATATCAGCGATTTTATGTCTTGTCGATGAAACGACTATTTGAGGAATTTTTCCTGCTTCTACTGAATGTTCCACCAAAAGTGCAACAGCGCCGTTTTCGATAGCGTTTTGAGCATATTCGTGCCCGTCAGTGTACTCGCCAGTTAGACAAATAAATATATCGCCTTTCTTGGTTGTTTTAGAGTTATAAGAAATTCCTGTTACTTCAACATTTTTGAAATTTATAAGGTCTTTATAATCCAAATGTTCAATTAATTCGTCAAGTTTCATCTTTTATAATATCTCCTTTGTTGTATTTGTTTTTCCCGGAGTAAATTTATCCGGTTTAAGGTTCATAATTCTTGCTACCTGAGTTGCAACTTCCTTAAATACAGGTCCTGCAACTGTGTTTCCCCAGATTGCTCCGACTTTTGCGCTGTCCACCATAACATATATCAAGACCTGCGGGTCAGAAGCCGGCAGATAGCCGATAGTTGATGTGTATGTGTAAGGTGTGTAACCGGAAGCATTTTCTTTAGGCTTTCTTGAAGTTCCGGTTTTGGCAGCAACATTGTAATTGTCCATTTTTATAACAGAACGGCCGTTATTGACGCTTGCCGCCAAAAGTTTAGTAATTATTCTTGCTGTTTCCGGAGATACGACTTGCGTGTAGTGAATTTTTTGGTCAAATTCTTCCTGAGGATATTTTATAATATGCGGCGTAATTCTGACACCGTTATTTGCAAGAGATTGTACAGCAGAAAGCATTTGCATTGCAGTAACAGAGGTTCCGTAACCGTAGGACATTGTTGCCTGAATACCTTTGTCCCACTGTGCCCAATATGGAAGAAGTCCTGAAGATTCACCGGGTAAATCAATACCTGTTTTAGACCCGAAACCAAAGTTTTTTAATACATCATAAAATTCTTTGGGGGTCATTGTTTTGGCAACATTAATCGCTCCGATGTTGCTGGAATGTTCAAACAAATATTCCAGCGAGATTTCTCCGGGATACGGGTGAATATCGTAATCGTAATTTTTTATTTCCCAGTTTCCGATTGTTGTTTTTCCTGTATCTAAAATTTTAGAATGTTCGTTAATTTTTCCAAGGCTCATGGCCGCTGCTACTGTTATAATTTTGAAAGTCGACCCGGGCGGAAAAACGTCTGTCAAAGTCCAGTTTTTGATTTGTGCCTGAGTTGCTTTTCTGTAATTGTTCGGGTCAAAGGTCGGGTAAACCGCGTATGCCAAAATCTCACCGTTTTTAGGGTTCATAACAAGTACAGTTCCGCGTAGTGCTTCTTTTTCTTCAACCATTTTTTCTATTTCTTTTTCGCAAATATGCTGTATTGCAGCATCTATGGTTAAAGTTATATCCTGACCTTTCGGATTTTGTGTTGTTGCAATCGGGTCGGTTGTAAAATCGTAAATGATTTTACCGTCTCGTGTGCTTTGAAATTTAATTTCATTTTCTACATTTTCAAGTTTATCTTTTGCCGTGTATTCAACGCCGTCAGCAATATCAGCATCAAAGTTGTAATATCCCAAAACATGCGCGGCAAGTGTTCCCTGCGGGTATTCACGGGTATTTTTTTTGCCCATGGAAATTTCTCTTAAATGCAGTTTTGCAATTTCTTTTGCTGCATTTCTGTCAATGTCTTTTTTTATTGTAATGACCGGCCCGGGTTTTTTAAGTATATTTACAAGCTGGTCTTTTGGAATTTTTAAAATCGGCGCAAGCTCTTTTGCCAGTTCTTCCGGCGTGCTGTCATAATTTTCGGGATGAGCATATACGTCAGAATAAACTTTGTCAGTAGCAAGTTTAATTCCGTTTCTGTCAAAAATATCTCCGCGCATAGAAAAAGTTCTTCCAGCCCTTTGATTTTGTGCACGAACCCTGTATTTGCCCGGATCAATAACCATTATAAAAAATAAATAAATTATTAATGCAGCTGCAAAGCCTACAAAAAATACGTGAAGCCAGCTCAACAGTTTATCAAATCGTTTAAATCTTTTTTCCTTAGACCGTTCCGGAAGTCTATCTCTCACAGGACCTCTCCCCTTTACATAGAAATATTTTAGCATAAGGAATTATAAAAGCATTAAATATTAACGAATATTTACTAATATTTTTCAGGCATTGTTTTTTCTTAAATTAAATACTATAATAAAACCATGAGATATTATATATTAACATTATTGCTTATGTTGACTATGCAGTCAGCGTATGCGCTTGACGTGGTTTATCCGAAGAAAAATGAAGTAACAATTTCGTCGCCTTCCACATTTTTTATAGGAAGCGCTGACACCTCAAAAATTTTAACGATTAATGGTGAAACTGTTCAGGTGCATAAATCCGGCGGGTTTGCATATGTTGTCAAATTAAAATCAGGTATAAATGAGTTCGTAATTCGTTCAGGTAATGAAACTCAGGTTTTTAAGATTAACAATCCGCAAAAAGCAGTTTGTCCTCATAAAGTAGAACCTGCCTCGGAAGTCTTTAGTTCTCCTTCATTTTTCGTAACGTCAAAAGATAATGTTCCGCTGCGTTCGACACCGCAGGATTTTGGAATAAACAGGATTGCGCACTTTCAGGAAGGAATTCCTTTGAAAATTATTGATGAAAGAAATGGTTTTTATCAAGTTGAATTGAGTCCTGAAAGAACAGCCTGGATTGCTAAAACTGATGTCCGCCAGAGCAATCAGGAACCTTTGGCCAAACTTCTTGATCGTACATCTATTGAGGATGAAAAGTTTTATGTTTTTAAAATAGATTTCGACAGGAAAGTCCCTTATGTAATCGAAGGCGGTTACCCATTTGTAGTGAAATTTTATAATATTGAAGATAAAGAAAAAAATACCTTCACTTTTACTTTCCCGCTCAAACAGAAACTTGCTGGTTACAGCGGAGGTTATGAAGGAAATTCTTTTATTTTAAAAATAAGAAAATTCCCTGAAATTAATGATGAAAAACCCTTAAAAAATATAAAAATTGTTGTAGATGCCGGCCATGGCGGTAACGAAATAGGGGCAATAGGTTGTTTAAGGCATTTAGAAAAAGATATCAACCTTGCAATAGCCAAGCATCTTGCTGCCGAATTAAAATCCCGCGGGGCACATGTTATAATGACAAGAAACAGTGATGAAACGATTGAGCTTTATGATAGAGTTAAAATTGCAAATCAAAAAGACGCAATGATTTTTATCAGCATTCATGGCAACGCGCTTCCGGACAATGCTGACCCCGTTTTAAATAACGGGACAAGCATTTATTATTATTATCCTCAGGCAAAGCCCTTAGCTGACAGCATTATGAAAGAAATGACCTCTCAGCTGACTTTTAAGGATGATAATGTTCGCAAAGGAAGTCTTGCCGTGGTAAGAAATACAAATGCCTTGAGTATTTTGATAGAAGTTGCATATCTTATTAACCCGGAAGATAATTCAAAACTTATAGATAAAGAAATCCAGAAAAAGGCTGGAAAAGCTATTGCTGACGGAGTTGAGGAGTTTTTGAAAAATTAATTATTTCATACAGTGTTTAATGCTAGAAATATAGATTACCAGAAAGCCGCGATAATTTTATTATCGCGGCTTTGTCCTTAAAATATTCTTAATCAAAGGAATGCTTATTGAAATATCATTCCCTTACTTGCAAACATAATTCAACAGAGTTCTGACTCCTGCCCCTGTTGCGCCTGCAATAAATTCTTTCTGCGGCTTTTCCAAAAATGCAGTGCCTGCAATGTCGATATGGCACCATTTTGGCCCGTTTACGAATTCCTGCAAAAATACGCCTGCGGCTGACGCTCCACCATATCGTGAACCCGTGTTTTTCATATCCGCAATGTCTGATTTCAGGCTGTCTTTGTATTCTGCAAACATCGGTAATTCCCAGTATGTTTCGCCGCTTGATTTTGCAGTTTCGATTATGCGGTTAATCATCTCTCTGTCATTGCCCATAATTCCTGATGCAACAGTTCCAAGAGCAACCAGGCAGGCACCGGTTAAGGTTGCAATGTCGATAACTTCGTCAACTCCGAGTTCTGAGGCATAACAAAGCGCATCTGCAAGCGTCAATCTGCCTTCGGCATCAGTATTGTCGACTTCAATAGTTTTACCATTTTTAGCTGTTAAAATGTCACCGGGTTTGTAAGAAGTTCCGGATGGCATATTTTCGCAGGCCGCAATAATCCCGTGAACTTCCACATCAGGCTGTAATTTGGCAATCGCGCTCATAACACCTAAAACGCAGGCCGCACCTGACATATCGTCGCGCATTGTAAGCATTGATGATGCCGGTTTCAAATCCAAACCGCCTGAGTCAAAACAGATTCCTTTTCCGATAAGAGCGATTTTTTTCTTGACATTTTTGCCGGTATATTTCATATGGATGAATTTCGGCGGTTGAACGCTTCCCTGCCCGACAGCGAGATATGCGCCCATTCCCATTCTTTCAATTTCATCTTTATCATAGATTTGGGTTTGAATTCCTTCTAAACTTTTCGCAACTTCTGCAAGTTTTGAAGGTGTTGCAAATTGTGCGGGTTCGTTTGCCAAATCTCTTGTAAGTTTCATTGCGTTTGCAAAGATAATTCCTTGGGCAACTTCTTTTTCGCTGAATTTTGCAAAAGTAATTTCATCAAGTCTGTCAGCTTTTTTGTTTTTATATTTATCAAAAGCGTAATCTGCAATCATTGCTCCAATTGCGGCTGATTTGCCATAATCTGCGTTGATATCAAAATCAAAGCAGGCATTTTTTGCTTTAATTTGCTGTAATTTTTTGATTGCTTTTGCAACGGCTTCGCGCATTTTATTTGCATCGAACTCTTCTTTTTTACCGAAACCGATAATCAAAACCTTATCAGCCGGAATTTGTCCAAGTGTGTGAATTAAATATGTCTCGCCGAATTTGCCTTCAAAATGGTCTTTTTCAACCGCGTATTTGTTAGCAAGTTCAACAGAAGTATTTTCGCCCTCAAACTTGTTTACAACAAGCACTTCGCAAGGGACTGAAGATACGTTTTGTGATACTTTAATTTCCATTATGTCTCTCCTTCTTTACGTTTTTATTATACACTTAATTTGAAGTTTTGTAAATTTGTTTTGGCGTCTGGCAAAATATTTTTTTTACGAATTTATAAATCTTTGCAATAAAAAGGAGACAATTATGAACGTTACATTAAATACACTAACCCCGGGCATGGATAAATGCCGCAAACCAAATTTTACAGCTAATTTAAAAGGGTCGGCAATTCGTTCGGCAGTCATTAAAGCAAAAAATATTGCTGAAGTCGCCGAGGTTAAAGAAATCATAGATAATGTTAAATATTTGGGTGATGCAACAACCGAAATTCTTTGTGAAAATAATGGTTTGGTAACTGTTTCTAATTCCAAATTCGGCAAGCTTGCACATACGTTTAAAATTAAATTGAATGAAAAAGCGGAAAATCCTTTTATTGAAATGCTTGCAAGATTTAATACTGCAAACTTCTTAATAAAATGCGAAGGTGATTTAATAGAAAAACGTTTTGCTATGGCCAAACCGAGCAGCAAACAAGCACTTTATAATATGTATAAATCAAGTAACTTGGCAACAACAACTAGATGTGCACTTGATTATGTTGCACGCGAGCATGGCATTCTTCCGCCTAGTGGAAATACTAGTCATAGTTTACAAGACTTCAAAAATATATTGTTTCCCGAATATTTCAAAAAATAATGCAAATTTCTTTATATAATTATCTCCCATATAAAAAAGCAGTATCAGAAAAGAAAACTCCCGTACCATGCAGTTCTGAAATTCCGTATTGCAAAAAATCTTTGCTCACTCAGAATAATTTGCGGGCAAACTATATGATTAGTTTTAAAAGTCTGAAAGCAACATCCGAAAGAGAATATATGCATCTCGGAACTTCATTTTACAGGGACTTTGATACTCTTGCCAAAGCTTCTCTGTACTTAAAAGAGACATTTCCCGAAGGTACGGATATTATGGAGTTTGCAGCCTCAAATGGAGAGGAGGCAATAACACTACATTCTATTTTAAACGATAAAAATAAAGTTCATTATCCAATTCATTGCTATGATGTATCAGACAAAGCAATCAAATTGGCAAATCTCAATATTCATTCAATTTTTAAAAATACTGCCGATGCATTTTCAATTTCAAAAGAAAACAGAAGCTTGCCGTTCACTGAAATGTCCAGAACTTTCCATGAATTAATGGAAGAAATTCCGGAACCTGATGTTGAGATTAATGATAAAGACTATATGGATTTTTTGCGTAGTCGTGATAAGGATTTTTATGTCAAATATTATAAAGTTAGGGACGAATACAAAGATAATTTTAAATTTGAAAAAGGCGACATAAGAAATATTCTTGAGATAATGCCCGAAAAGGAAGTAGGTGCTGTCTTTTTTAGAAATGCCTTTTATCATTTGACGAACAATCATATCTTTGAGCCAATTTATGATAAACCCACTCTTGATAAAATTTGGCATACAAACAAAGAAGCTGTAATAGAAGATGTGGTATCTAAAGTTTATGAAAAACTTCTTCCGGGCGGCATTTTTGTAATCGGAAATGATGAAAAAGAACATATTTATCAAGCGGATAAATATACATCGCGTGAAGATTTTTATTTTGATGATGTGACGGATGAATATATAAGGCTATCTTCACCGCTGGAAAAAGCTTTACGAAAAGACGGAAGGTTTCGTCCTGTCGTAACATCCAGGTGTTATTCCTCTGGCATGGGAGATTTTAAAGTCCATACGGTTTGGCAAAAAGTTGATAAGTCAAAAATCCAGCAGGACGCTTAACTATAAAAACTATAACTGTTTAAGCTTTGTGTTTTTTGTATCAAAAAATAAATATCTACTATACAAATATACTTTTGCATGCTAATATATTGACAGATGTAGTAGGTAAATATTTTTGGATATATATGCAATAAAATTCGTTTAAATATTAATTTAGAAGAAAGCACGGTAGGTTAAATGTATCGGGCGTTGCGTGTATTATTAAAAAATAGAAAAGGATAAGGTAAAAAACTTCATGGATTTTTTATTGATTATCGCGATTATTGTGGTAATAGCATTAGTCGCCGTGCTGATTATCCAGCAAAACAAAGTTAAAGCCGTTTTAAATGACATTGAGAAAGACAGAAACGCACTTGAAGAAAAAGAAAAAATACTTCTGAAAGAAGCAAAAATCAGAGCGATTGAAGAACTTCAAAATGACAGAGAAAAACTTAACGAAGAAGAAAGAGAACGCAGACAGGAAATTGCAAGAATTGAGACAAAATTAGCAAAACGCGAGGATGTTCTGGAAGACAAAATTCAGGAATATACAGACAAAGAAGTTCAGGTTCAAAGAAAAATCGACGAACTTCTTGAAAAGGAAGATTACCTGGCTGAGATAGTTCAAAAGCAAACAACCGAACTTGAACGAATTGCCGGCATGAGTGCCGAAGAGGCAAAAAATATGCTTCTTGACCAGCTAAAACATGATCTGGCTCAGGAACAAATGCAATTAATCCGTGAAAACGAAGCAAAGATAAAAGAAGTTTCTCTTGAAAAATCAAAGGAAATACTTTCAACAACAATGCAAAGATGTATGATTGAACAGGTTGTAGAGACAACAGTTTCAGTTGTAGCTTTGCCTAATGATGAAATGAAAGGCCGCATAATCGGACGTGAAGGAAGAAATATTCGCGCACTTGAAACTTTAACAGGCGTTGATTTGATTATCGATGATACTCCCGAAGCCGTTGTCTTATCCAGCTTTGACCCTGTTCGCCGCGAAATTGCAAAATTAGCGCTTGAAAAGCTAATTGTTGACGGTAGAATTCACCCAGTTCGTATCGAAGAAATGGTTGAAAAAGCCCGCGAAGAAATCGAAAAGAAAATTTGGCGTGAAGGTGAAAACGCCGCTCTTGATATGGGAGTTATGGGCTTAAATAAAGAATTAATAAAAACTTTAGGTCGCCTTTATTATAGAACAAGCTACGGACAAAATGTTTTGAAACACTCGCTTGAAGTCGGCCATATTGCAGGCATGCTTGCCGCAGAACTCGGGGCAAACGAAATGATTGCAAAACGTGCCGGACTTCTTCACGATATCGGGAAAGCTGTTGACCAAACTCAGGAAGGAACCCATATTCAGCTTGGCGTTGAACTGGCAACCAGATATGGTGAGCGTCCCGAAGTTATTCATGCAATCGAAGCGCACCATGACGATGTTGTGGCAAATACAATTGAAGCTGTTCTTGTAAAAGTTGCTGATGCAATTTCTGCCGGCCGCCCTGGAGCGCGTCGCGATACACTTGAAATTTACATCAAACGTCTTCAAAAAATTGAAGAAATCGTTAACAGCTACGAAGGGATTAAACAATCATTCGCTGTTCAGGCCGGTCGTGAAGTCCGGATTATCGTTGAAGCCGAAAGATTTGATGATTTGGCTTCACAAAAACTTGCACGCGATGTTGCAAAACGTATTGAAGATGAACTTGATTACCCGGGTCAAATCAGGGTAACGGTTGTCAGAGAATTCCGTACAACGGAAATCGCAAAATAATTATTTGCCCTCATTCAAAAGCGAATGAGGGCAGAATTTCCTTCTGAATAATAACAAACTTTCAGCTCAAGAGGTAAAAATGCCAGGTGATGATAAAACTTTAAAAATACTTTTCTTCGGCGATATGGTCGGCAAACCCGGACGTAACGCGGTAAAAGAGTATCTGCAATCAATTTCTCCGGAAGATAAACCGGATTTTGTCATTGCAAATGTCGAAAATGCCTCTCACGGCTTTGGTTTGACCGAGAAAAACTATAACGAACTTTCATCCTGTGGAATTGACTGTATGACTTCAGGAAACCATATTTGGGATAAAAAAGATATTTTTAACTACATTGAACAGGCTGACAAACTTCTCAGACCAATGAATTACCCTGAAGGCGCCAAGGGTTTCGGCAGTCGCATTTTTGAATGCGGTGAATACAAAATCGGCGTCATCAATCTTCTGGGAAGAGTTTTTACAACTCTTGTTGATGACCCTTTCAGGCTTATTCAAACCGAAATTGAACGGATTAAGAAGATTACACCGATTATCATTATTGATTTTCATGCAGAAGCTACTGCTGAAAAAATATGTTTCGCAAAATTCTGTTCGGAACTTGGAGCAAGTGCTGTGTTTGGAACGCATACCCATGTTCAGACAGCAGATGAAAAGATTTTAAACGGAACGGGATACATAACAGATGCCGGTTTTTGCGGCACGGTTGACAGCGTTATTGGAATGGAATATAAAACTTCGCTCAGCCGCTTTTTAACAGGAATCCCTGAACGCTATGAAGTTGCAGAGGGCGGTGAATGCCAGATTAATGCAGTTGAAGTCGAGATTTCTCCTTCATCCGGCCGTGCCATTGCAATAAGAAGAATTTTTTGTAGTAGAGATAAAATAGAAGAGGATGAAAGTCAATGAAAAGCGATTTGCATATTCATACATACTATTCAGACGGAGTTTTCAGCCCTGAAAAAATCGTTGACACTGCGCTTGACGTCGGACTTGATGTGATAGCACTCACTGACCACGATAACGTGCTTTCGTACAACGTAGCAAAAGAACATTTAAAAAAGATTAACAAAGAAGACAAGCTTGAAATTATCCAAGGTGTAGAAATTAATACATTGTACAAAAACTACGAAGTCCATATTTTGGGCTACTTTTTCAATCCGGGAAACAATGATTTTCAAAAATTATTGAAAATTCAACAGGAAGCCCGTGTAAAACAAACTCATGAAATAATTTCACTTCTTGCGAAAAAGGAAGGCATAAAGATAAAATATGAAGATATTGTAAAGCAGGTTGCAGAAGGCGGCAGTATAGGCCGTCCGCATATAGCAAAAGCCATAACAAATGCCGGCGGGACAACAAGTGTTATTGAAGCTTATTCTAAATATATTCATGATAACAGTCCGGTTTATGTCCCGCGTAAAACAGTATCTCCCCAGGATGCAGTTGAGATAATCTATGATGCTGGCGGAATTCCGGTAATTGCCCACCCGCATGACCTTGACATTGCAGAAAGTTTAATTAAAGAGCTTATGAATTACGGGCTTCGTGGAATAGAAGCATACCACAGAAAGCATTCACCGGCTTGTGTTGAATATTTTTCATCAATGGCAGAAGATTTGGGCTTAATCGTAACAGGCGGGTCTGACTTCCACGCTCCAAACATAATTAACGGACAAATTATTCTGGGCAAAAATTTTGTACCTGAATGGGTCTATGAAAAACTTATTAAAGAGAAAAAACTTATAGATATGGCTTAATCTAAAGGGTTTCGCATGGCAGGAAAAAAACTTCTTAAACTTGAATATACCGTAACCATAATAATAATTGCGGCAATAATTATATTGATATTTCCGTTTGACTTTAGTTCAAATGCGCAGGCGAATTTTATTTCGCGCTGGTGCGATAAATATTCAAGGCTGGAGTATATGTTCAGTGTCATTAACGCTCATGAAAGCGAGGAAATTTTAAAAAATCTTAAGAATGCTCCGGACGCCAAAACCCGTGAACAAATTCTTATCAGGGTTATTCAGCCGTATTTTAGAATTCATAAAGAAAAACTGCCAAAGCGTTATGTTACAAAGTTTATGAACAATACAAAAGTCCCTCATTCAAGCCGATATTATTTTGACGACACATATTTCAGCGAAAACGGAATGATTGTTGGAATAAAGGATTTGAAAAACACAAACTCCAAAGACCCTATGTTTATAATGATGTTTGACATAAATGGAATATTGCCGCCAAACACTTGGGGGCGGGATATTTATGGTGTAAATATTTACGAGGGTAAAATTGAGCCATTTGGAGCTGAATTACCAATGGAAGATTTGAAAACAGACTGTTCAGCTTTTGGAACCGGTGTTAGCTGCTCATACTATTATAAAATCGGCGGAGGCTTTAATGATTAAGAACGTATGCGTGTTTGCAAGTTCAAGCGGAAAGGTTGATAGAATATATTTTGAAGAGGCTGATAAACTTGGTAAACTTTTGGCAAAATCAGGATATAATTTGGTTTACGGCGGAAGCTCGCTTGGTTTGATGTGGGCTTGCGCCGGCGCAGCGAAACATTCCGGAGCAAAAATCTATGGTATTATGCCTGAAAAACTTTATAATATGGGAGTTTCAACAGAAGAAGGCGTTGAACTTTCAATTACACCCTGCATGAGAACGCGAAAATCTAAAATGGATGAGATTTCAGATGCAGTTGTGGCACTTCCCGGCGGCTTTGGAACGCTTGAGGAGCTTTCTGAAATGATTGTTCAAAAACAGCTTGGATACAATGCAAAACCTATAGTTATTCTTAATATAAACGGTTTTTATGATAAGTTGATTGAATTTTTTGATGAAATTATACTGCAAAACTTCGGGCGCGGTCAGAACCGTGAAATTTATTATGTTGCAAAGAGTTCTGACGACGCGGTTGAATATTTGAAACATTACAAGCCTGACGCAGTTCCGGTTTCCAAAGAAGATATTTATGTAAAATAAGGCATAAAGAAACTATGCAATATATATCAATAAAAAAAGAAGTTAATAAAGTGAGCGGTAACGCAGTTTTCCTCGTGCCTGCACTAAATCTTAAAAATTCAAAAGGTACTACAACACAAAAAATCGCTCATCCTCTTGGCGATGATTATTTGGAGTTTGAAAATCTAGAAGATGCAGTTCGCTCAATTGAGTTATCCGGGTTTAAATATATTCTTCCTGACGGCACGAAACAAATTATTCGCGAAGAAAAACCTGTGAAAACCGATAAAAACTATGACGAACTTGTATATGATGCATTGATTAATCAGACAAAAGATCTAAATTCATCAGTTGTTTCCGCCGCACTGACTGCTTTGGGCGAACTTAATGATGTAAAATTGATGGATTTGTTTTTAGAGAAAATGGGTGAAGACAATGAATCTGTCAGAACGAGTGCGATTAATGCGATATTAAGATACGGTGCAGCATCCGTGCAAAAACTTCTCACTGCGCTTAAGGATGAAAATTGGGTCCGGCGAAATTCTGCCATAATAGCAATACAAAGGTTAATCGACAGTGAGAGCGTAAATCCTGAAAAACTTTTTCCCCATTTAATCCGAATGACAAACGACAAAAATACAATAGTTAAAACTTCTGCAATCCTGACACTTGGAAAAGCTTACAAATTTTACAAAAAATGTATGTGATTTGCATATTTTGTTTGTATATTTGTAACGAATTGTAACGGGGGGGG
>QAMI01000039.1 GCA_003150395.1 Candidatus Gastranaerophilales bacterium
CATCTGCTCTTCTTCTGTAAAACCGAGTTCTTTTGTAAGGATTACTTTGTGTAAAACTGTTAAATCAAGAGTTTTTAAAACTTCAGGCACTTCAAATTCATCCAAAATTGAACTTACATCTTCGCGTAAGGTTAAAAGATAGAATTTGTTGACATTCTTCATATACAAGCCCATTGAAATCTTATCTTTTGCTGATTTTTCAATCGCGTCAAGAAATTCTTTTTTTACTTCCCGCTTGTTTGCGCCTGTGAAAGTGTAATCTTTTACATCAAAGTATTTTTTGACGCTTTCCAAAAGCACGTAAGGCTCAATCCATTTTGTGATAATTCTGTGAGTCGGATAAATCAGCAAATCATCATCCATATTTGTAAAATAACTCATTACATAATTAGCTTCACCTGCGTTTTCTCCTAATGAATTTCTGTAATTCAGTGCAGTTTCGTAGCGGTGATGTCCGTCAGCAATAAGCAGTGTTTTGTCTGCTAAAACCCTTTCTATAAGCGAAATTATTTCGTCATCTTCGATTTTGTAAACAATATTTTGAACCCCGTTGTCGTCAGTGACATCAATGAACGGCTTTGCGCTTAAGTCAACAGCATTTTCGATTTGTTTTTCAGGGTCTGAGTAAACCATAAATATCTGAGAAAAATTTGCTTTGCAGGCTTTTGTAAGTTTAAGCCTGTCTTCCTTCGGACCGCTCATTGTGAATTCATGCGGAAGAATATTTTTTGTTGAAAAGTCTTCTATTTTGTTGCGTGCGATAAATCCTTTGCGGACAACCTCTTTTCCATTAAGCTTGTATTTTTGTACCAAATACAAAATTACAGGCTTTTCATTTTTTACAAGGATATTTTCGCTGAGCCAGTTTTGAAAGCTTTTTGCTGCATCTTCATAAGGGTTTTCAGCATTTGAAAGAATTAAGCGCGTGATGTTGTAAGGGCTTCTTTCATAAAGTTCATCGCGGTATTTCTCGCTTATAACATCATAAGGCGGCGCGATAACTTCATTAATCTTAACTTTTTCCTGATTATAAACGATTGCATTTAATGGTTTAATTTCAATTGCCATATTACACCTGCGCTTCTTCTTGTGCTTTAAACTGCATTTCATAAAGATTTCTGTAAATACCGTCAGGAAGCATCATTAACTGGTCATGTGAACCTAATTCAGCAAGTTCTCCTTCGTTTACAACCGCAATTCGGTCTGCATTTTTGATTGTTGAAAGCCTGTGGGCAATTACAAAAACTGTTTTATTTTTGATTAAGTTGTCAAGCGCTCTTTGTACAATTGCTTCTGATTTATTGTCAAGAGCGGATGTTGCCTCATCTAAGATTACAATTGGTGCGTCTTTCAAAATTGCACGCGCAATCGCAACTCTCTGGCGCTGCCCGCCTGAAAGCGTTGCGCCGCGTTCGCCGACAACTGTATCTAGACCATCATCAAGAGCATCTATAAATTCATCTAAATGCGCCATCTCAATAGCTTTTTCCAGCTGTTCAGGTGTTGCTCCTTCATTTCCCATCATTATGTTGTCACGGATTGTGCCTGAGAATAGGAAATTATCCTGAAATACAAATGCTATATTGTTTCTTAGTGATTTCAGGTCAAATTTTCTGATATCAACACCGTCAAACTCAATTGACCCTGATTTGACATCATAAAATCTTGGCAAAAGACTTACCACAGTACTTTTACCTCCGCCGGAGTTGCCGACAAGTGCTATTGTCTCATTCTTATTAACGGATAGGCTGAAATTTTTTAAAACTGGTGTGTCTTTTTCGTATTCAAAATATACATTTTTAAAGTCGATTGTTTTTTCAAACCCGTTCATTGCAAAACCATTTTCAGGAGATTTGATATGAGGAACCAAATCAAATAGTTCAAAAGTTCTTCCCATTGCAACAAAAGTCTTTTGGAGTGCTGTAAGATTGTGTCCAAGAGTTTTTGTCGGCTTGTAAAGAAGCAATAACGAAGTTACGAAAGACGCAAAACTCCCGGCGGTCATTTGGCCTGTGAGTATTAAGTGGTTTCCGTAAGCCATAACAAGCGCAATTCCAACAGAGCAGACTGAATACATAATTGGTGACATCCAGCCGACGCGTTTTGAAAGAGACATTTCTAGATGAAACTGTTCGTGGATTTGTTTTTCAAATTTTTGGTTCTGCTGGTCTTGCAGATTGTAAGCTGCCATGATTTTATTTCCGGCAAATGTTTCGTTAAAATTTGTTGTCATGTTCCCGCCGACAACCATTGAGGCATTGGAAACTTTTTTGATTTTCTTTCTTATGAAAAGCACCGGAGTAATTGCGATTGCCATGATTGTCACGCCAATGATTGCAAGTTTCCAGGAATTATACAGCAGAACAGCAACAAGTCCTACAAGTCCGAAAATTGTTGCAATAAAAGATTTCAAAGTATCGATTATATTTTTCGAAGCAGTTTCGGGGTCTGTCAAAAATCTTGTAAGCACAATGCCTGAAGAATTTACGTCATAAAACTGCGGGTCAAGTCCGGTTAATTTATGAAATAAATCAATTTTTAAAGCATTAGAAATTTTATTTCCTGTCCAGTCTGTGAAATAACTGCTTAGGTATTTCAAAATTCCCTGAAACAGTGCAAATGCAACAATACCGAATGGAATGACAGTTGCTAGAAATATTTGCGAATGAACAGTAAAACCAAGAAAAGTCCAAGTGTGTTCCGGATTTCCGTTAACCACGTAATCAAGATACGGTTTTAATGATAATGCCACGACTCCGTCCAAAAGCCCCAATGGTATTGCAATAATCAAATTTATCACGGCTCTTCCCATAACCGGCTTCATATATGGAAAAATCCTTTTTAGAAGATAGCCGTAATTAAATGCTTCTTTTGATGTCGTGTCTTTTAGCTTATATTCCATTTTTATCGTACCCCTTAATCAAATATCCCATGCTTTTAATTATGTCATAAATATTGCAAATTTACAAAAAAACGTTTTCAATGTATTATTTCTATATAAATTATTTTACAGGAGTATAAAGCATGCAAATTTGCGTAATAGGAACTGGATATGTCGGGTTAGTTGCAGGAACTTGTCTTGCGGATATGGGAAACGATGTTATCTGTGTTGATAATGACCAGAAAAAACTAGAACAGCTTGAAAAAGGTATTATTCCGATTTATGAGCCGGGACTGGAAGAACTTATTAAGGCAAATACTCTTGAAGGTCGTTTGAAATTTACTGATGATTTAAAAATGGCTGTTCAAAAATCTCAGGTGTGCTTTATTGCTGTAGGAACGCCGCAAAGTGAGGATGGATCAGCAGATTTGCAGTATGTTATGAATGTTGCTGAAAGTATCGGCAAAGCTATGAACGGCTACAAAGTTATAGTTGATAAATCAACCGTTCCGGTTGGTACTGCCGAAAAAGTTACTGCGGTAATTAAAAAATATTATGATGGCGAATTTGATGTTGTGTCAAATCCTGAGTTCTTAAAGCAGGGTGCAGCGGTTGATGACTTTTTGAAACCTGACCGCGTTGTTATTGGGTCAAATTCTCCTAAAGCTACTGCAATTATGCAAGAGGTTTATGCTCCGTTTTTCAGAACCGCAAGCCGCTTTGTAATTATGGATGTGAAATCTGCCGAAATGACAAAATATGCGGCAAATTCATTTTTGGCTTTAAAAATCTCTTATGCAAACGAGATTGCGAATATTTGCGAAGCTGTCGGCGCTGATGCTGAAATGGTTAGAAACGGAATGTGCTCTGACAAACGTATCGGGACACAGTTTTTATTCCCGGGGCTTGGATATGGCGGAAGCTGTTTCCCGAAAGATGTTAAAGCTCTTTTGAAGACTGCAAAAGATTACGGCTGCGGGCATAGGTTGATTGAAGCTGCAGATGAAGTTAATAAAGAACAGCGCGTGATTTTTATTCAAAAAATTCTAGGTCGTTTCGGGCTGAATTTGAAAGGAAAAACTTTTGCTGTATGGGGGCTTGCGTTTAAACCTAAAACAAATGACATGCGCATGGCGCCTGCGATTACAATCGTGAACGCACTTCTTGAATTTGGGGCAACGGTCAAGGCGTATGATCCTAAAGCCTTCGATTATGCGAAAAATCTATGGGGCGATAAAATTTATTATGCGAAAAACTCCTACGATGCAATCGAGAACGCTGATGCAATGCTTTTACTGACAGAATGGAACGAATTCCGCCGTCCGGATTTTGACAGGATGAAATCATTGATGGAACAGCCTGTAATTTTTGACGGACGCAATCAGTATGAAGCCGAACGTATGATTCAGCGTGGGTTTGAGTATTATTGCGTAGGTAAAAAAACAAAATAAAAAAAGAGCTTAATGCTCTTTTTTTATTTTTCGAAGTAACCTACTAAGCAAGTACTTTTAACCTCATCTTGCACTCACTGCTCTAACCATTTAGAGAGAAAAACTGTTGTAGGAAGAGGATGTTCAATAGAGTTTGCATAAGATTGCCCCTTTCTTCCCTTCTTACATACGGAAGAGAACCTTTATGTTCTATTGAATAAAATGGGCATGAAGAGACTCGAACTCCCACGCGTTAGCACTAGTTCCTAAGACTAGCGTGTCTACCATTCCACCACATGCCCATATTCAGTTATCAATACGGATTGACCCGTGTATATTTAATCTATCGCAACAATAATCAAATGTCAATGGTTTTTATAAGTATCTTGAGGATAGGCTGAATTTGACAATTTGATTTCATAATACTCATTTTTGTCAATATTTACCCCCATTGTTTTTGTGTCACAATAGTTTTTTTTCTTTTTCTTAAGTAATTTTTTGTAATCTCCTGCCATAGGTTTTATTATATTACAAAATCTTAAAATGCAGCTTGCAAAATTTTCTCCTTTATAATACGATTACTATACTTACGTGCGTCGGTGCGTTTTTTGTGTGGAAAAAGATGTTAAGCGCCGATTAAGGAATTTTAAAAAAAGTACGAAATATAAAATTATAAAGGAAAAAGAAAATGAACCCTATTATCGATGAATTAGAAAAATCTTACATGGAAAAAGAAGTTCCGGACGTAAACCCCGGCGACACTGTAAAAGTTTTCGTTAGAATTGTTGAAGGCAACAAAGAAAGAATTCAGGCTTTCGAAGGTACTATTATTAAAAAACACGGTGAAGGTATTAACAAAACTATTACAGTTAGAAAAGTTTTCCAGGGTGTTGGCGTTGAACGTGTATTCTTGATTCACTCTCCAAGAATTGACAAAATTACGCTTCTCAGACGTGGTGATGTTAGACGTTCTAAACTTTATTACCTCAGAGAACGTTCCGGTAAAGCTACTCGTATCAAGGAAAAAATTGAAAAAAGATAAGACTCATATTCACTGGTATCCCGGTCACATAGCAAAGGCTGAAAGAAAGCTTAAAGAGCAATTGTCACTGGTGGATGCCGTGATAGAAGTACTTGATGCAAGAATTCCGCTTTCGAGCGGGTATGATAATATTGCGGGGCTGTTAAATGACAAGCCCCGTTTAATTTTGTTTAATAAATCAGACTTGGCAGATAAAGCAAAACTTAAAATTTTTGCAGAAAAAATCGAAAAAGATTCCGGTTATCCGGTTATTTTTTCTGATGCTAAAAATGCTAAAGATTTAAACCAGATTGTGAAAAAAGCGGTTGAATTGTCAGAACCCAGAATTCAAACCATTATGAAAAAAGGTCTTCTCCGCCGTCCTGCACGCGTCATGGTTGTCGGCATGCCAAATGTTGGAAAATCAAGTATTATAAACAAGCTTACACGTTCATCCAAAACCAAAACCGGAGCAAAAGCCGGTGTAACCCGTCAGCAGCAGTGGGTTCGAATTAATCCGGAGCTTGAACTTCTTGACACTCCCGGTATTATTCCTATGAAGCAGGAAGACCAGATTAGAGCGAAAAAACTTGCATTTGTAAATTCAGTTTCAGAAAATGCATATTCAAACGAGATTGTCGCGCATGAACTTTTAGAACTTCTTTCTGAAAAATATCCGGAAACCGTGAAATCATATTACAAGCTTGAAGGCGATATTAATCTGGAAAATATAGCTTTAGCCCGCAACTGGATTAAAACAGGCGGTGAGCCTGATATGGAAAGAACTGCTATTTATGTTTTGCGTGATTTCAGAGAGGGTAAAATCGGGAAATTTGTTCTTGATGATTTGGAGGGATAATGCCTGAATTAACAACCGATTCGCATATAATTAAACTTTTTGCATATGATGTTTATTACAAAAACCACATGATAATCGGGACTGATGAAGCCGGACGCGGACCTGCTGCAGGAGGAGTGTTTGCAAGCGCAGTCTGTTTTCACAAACGCTCACGTGATTTGATAGAAAAACTTTCAATTCTAAACGACAGTAAACAAATTTCAAAGAAAAAACGCGAAATTTTGTATGATATAATTATCGAAAACACGATTAATAAGACCGTCTGTGTCGGAGTTGAGGAAATCGAAGAAATAAACATCTTAAATGCATCTTTAAAAGCTATGAGGCTTGCAGTTGAAGATGTTTTGAGGCGTGCAGCTCTTGCAGAAGCTTTAGAAGGTAATTATCAAAAATTCCTTGTCCTTGTAGACGGAAATAAAAAGATAAAGGATTTTGACATGTGTTCGCAAAAATGGGTTGTGAAAGGTGATGCTACATCAGCCTCGATTGCTGCAGCAAGTATCTTAGCAAAAGTTACGCGTGACAGATACATGGAAGAAATCGATGCAGAATTTCCAGAATACGGCTGGGCGAGAAATGCCGGATATTTGACAAAAGAACACATTGCTGCGATTGACAAATACGGCTTAACGAAATATCACAGGCCGTCATTTTTGCGTAAACATTTTGAAAAGCAAGAGCAGCTGAGTTTATTTTAGATTACTTATTTTTCCAGGGGTAATCCTCTCTGATTTCCCAGCCGTCATGTTGAATTAATGCACCGCAATATCGTCCGGCTACATTTCCTGCTGTTATATTACAGCCTTCCGCTCGATCGTTGAGCATGACTTCACGAGACTTGTTATATCCTTGAAGCGTAACCTGTGTGCTGTTGTTTTTCAGTTCAAAGAAAAATATGTCGCGTCCTACGAGATTCGGCGCTCTATCAGCATTAATGTCAACTATAATGCCTGCAATTTTGATTTCCTCATCTGAGTCCGTATAAACCCAAATCTGCATTCCGTTTGCAATAAAAATCGAACGTCCATAATAAGTGATGTCCTCAAGATAAAATCGATATGCTTTGCCGCTAAGGGTGTGTTTTGTGACTTTGGGTATACACCGATTGTAGCATTTGTTTGTTACTTTTAAAAACGGTGCGAGGTATGTATCAATGAATTCTACGCTTTCTTGCGCATTACCATGAGCTGTTCCAAAATTCCAGGAGTTAATTTCACCATTCACAAGTTCTGATTGTTGAACAGCCTGGTTTAGAAGACTATAGGCTTCCTTAAGACGCATTGCAGTTTGTTTCTTTTGATAGTTTCCAATTAGTGATGGCAGAGTCATTGCGGCAACAATGCCGATAATACCTAATGTCACTAAAACTTCGGCTAAGGTAAACGCGGCTTGATAGTTTTTGCTTCTAAGCATGAATTTTGTATTAAATATGTTATACATATTTAATATATTATCATTATATTGGGTATAATGCAATATATATTTATTTTTAAAAATTTTAAAATTATGCCTAAAACTATTGCTATTAGCTGATTTTAGGGGGGGGGGGGCAGCTGTAATCTCTATGGTTATTCATTCTTAGCTCCTTTTTGTTTTTTATACCTCAAACAGGCTGCGTAAACGCATTTCAATATCTTCTTCGTCCAAATCCTGTGTGATTTTGTTTAAATCCAGTGCCATTTGATAGTAGCGCGCAGCATCATTTGTGAATCCCATTTGCTGGCTTGCACGTCCGGCATTAAAATATGCAAGTGTATAACTCGGGTTAAGCTCAATTGCTTCTTCAAAGTATTCCAAAGCTTCTTCAGCATCCATTAAACCATCCAGATATAATATTCCAAGGTTATTGTGCGCGAATTCATTTTCAGGATTTAATTCAATTGCTTTATGGTATGAAACAAGGGCTTCTTCAAGAAAATCCTTTTCCCATAGTGCAATTCCGCATTTTGAGTAGCCTCTGTAATCATCCGGATTAAGTGTTATTGCGTCACAATATGCTTTAATAGCTTTGTCAAGATCGTAATCAGCCATGTAAATATCACCGAGTGCTAAATATAAATCATAATTGTTCGGGTCAAGGATTATTCCGGCCTGATATGTTGCAACAGCGGCTTCAAAATTTCCAATATGTTCAGCATAGATTGAGCCCAATGCCTGGCATACAATTGATGTCCATTCTTTGTCAGGATTAATTTCAATT
This sequence comes from Candidatus Gastranaerophilales bacterium, assembly GCA_003150395.1. Lineage (GTDB taxonomy): Bacteria > Cyanobacteriota > Vampirovibrionia > Gastranaerophilales > Gastranaerophilaceae > Scatenecus. The sequence continues at coordinate 8,392 of QAMI01000039.1, forward strand.
GCTTTTTGATAATGTATAATTGCATCTTCAAACAATTCTGCTTTTGTGTATGCGTACGCTAATGAATTGTTGTAGAACGGATTGTCGGGATTTTCATCAACAGCAAGTTTGAACGCGCTGATTGAGTTAATCTTATCTTCTTTTTTTAGATACAGGTGACCAAGTTCATAATAAATTTGAGCTTTTTCTGCTTCAAAAGACAAAAGTTTTTCATAACAGTCGATAGTTTCATCTGTATTTTCCGGAAAGTAGGTTTGTAAAACTGTAGCTAATTTTATTAAAACTTCACGGTTAAGCGGGTTTGATTCAAGAACTTTTCTATAACAATCAACTGTCATGTCGAGTTCTTTATTTTTAAGCGCCAAATCACCCATTTTGTCATAGAATATTTCGCAATGATTGGTAGTTGCAGCGGCTTGTTTATAAACATTTTCGGCGGCTGTATTTAATTTGAATTTTTCTAAAAACTTCCCGACTGTGTTGTATGTGAATACAGAAAAATCATCAGACATGCTTTTATAAAACATTTTGATAGTCGGTCTGTCCCAAGCAAGCATTAGGCTTCCGGAAAGAAAATAGTACAAGAAATTCATGTAATCAGCAGCATTACCGTTTTTTGCGTTTATTTTCTGTAAAATTGCCTGTGATAATATTAATCTGGGACGCGCTGATTTAAGCTTTCCCATCTTGATAGCTGATTTGAATTCTGCTTCAGCTGATTTGTAATCTTCGGCCATTTTCATGAAAAAGCCTGCATACATGTGAGCATTCATGTTTTTAGGTGCGAGAGAAACTGCAGTTTTACATTGTTCGATTGCTGTTTCAACACTGATTTGCCCCTGTTCAAACATAAGACTTGCCAAACGATAATATGATTCAGGTATTGTCGGATCAAATTTAACCGCATCAATATAGTATTCAATGGCCTGATTTAAGTCATTGTTATTTTGTCTTATCAAATAGCGTTCGTGGGCGACTCTTGCCTTTTCCAGTGCTATTTTTGCTTTTTCGGCGTTTTCATTAATTATGGGTTGTATCAAAATTTGTTCTGACATTACGAGCTCCATATAAGATGTATAAAAATTTTATCGTCTTTACTATATTAAACTTTATCCAATTATTTAAAAATCGTATAAATGTACCAGATGAAAGAATAATTTATACTAAAGTTGGAAAATTGAAGTGAATGGATTTAACCTATTAACTTTCAAATCACTTCCCACTTAAAATGTCTTTGTATTATAATAAAACTATGAATTACCTCAAAAACACTTATGATTGTATAGTTGTCGGAGCAGGCCACGCAGGCTGCGAAGCCGCTATTTCTGCTGCTCGTTTGGGAGCTAAAGTTTTGCTTTGCACGCTTAATATAGACAATATCGCCTTGATGCCCTGTAATCCTGCAATAGGCGGCCCTGCAAAATCGACAATAGTTCGTGAAATTGATGCGCTTGGCGGGGTAATGGGCGAGGCTGCTGATGCAACTTATATTCAAATGAGAATGTTGAATTCTTCGAAAGGCCCGGCAGTACGGGCACTTCGTGCGCAATCAGATAAACGGCAGTATATGGATTACATGCGAAATGTAATCGAAAACAATGAAAATATATATCTCCGTCAGGCGTGTATTACGGATTTAATCGCTGAAAACGGTGTTATTACAGGTGCAGTTGATGAATTTGGCATTGAATATAAGGCACGCACGGTAATTCTTACAACTGGAACTTCTCTTTGCGGAAGAATTTTTGTCGGCTTAAAATCATACAGCGCCGGACGGCTTGGAGAAATGGCTGCAATCGGGCTTTCTGATTCATTGAGAAAATTAGGAATAAATATTAAAAAACTTAAAACCGGAACTCCGCCGCGTGTTGACAAGCGGACAATTGACTATACAAAAATGCAAATTCAGCCTCCGGATGAGGAATTGTACTTTTATTCATTTAAACCTAACCGTCCTGTGAGGCTACAGGTTCCATGCTATTTGACCAGAACAACAGAGGAAACTCACAAAATTATTCGCAACAATCTGGACAAATCCCCGATGTTTCAAGGTTTGATTGAAGGTGTCGGCCCCCGTTACTGTCCTTCTATTGAAGATAAAGTTGTGCGTTTTAGTCAAAATCCTTCGCATCATATTTTTGTTGAACCTGAAGGGTTGGGAACATATGAAGTTTATATTCAAGGTTTTTCAAGCAGTCTGCCAGCGGATGTTCAGGTAAAAATGCTGCATACATTACCGGGACTTGAAAAGGCACATGTGATAAAGCCTGCTTATGCAGTTGAATATGATTATGTTCCGGCTGTGCAGACAATGCATTCTTTGATGTCAAAAAATGTTCAAGGGCTTTTCTTTGCCGGACAAATTAATGGCACAAGCGGTTATGAAGAGGCTGCAGGGCAGGGTTTAATCGCCGGGATTAATGCTGTAAACTATTTAAACAATTCAGAAATGCTAGAACTGTCAAGAAGTTCATCTTATATCGGAACTTTGATTGATGATTTGGTTACAAAAGATATTCAGGATCCTTACAGAATGCTTACATCGCGTTCCGAATACAGGCTTTTGCTTCGTCAGGACAATGCGGATGCACGTCTTACTGAAGTTGGACATAAAATTGGTTTGATTGATGATGTTCAGTTTAAAGTATTCACTGAAAAACAGCAGAATATCGAAAAAGAAATGTCACGGCTTCTTGAACATAAGATTTCCGCAACCGATAAGGTTAATGAAATTCTTGCAAAATACGGTGAAAACATGGAACGCGGCATGAAAGCGGCAGAGCTTTTGAAGCGTCCGAATATTACTTATAAAATTTTGCAGGAAATTGATGAAACAACTGCAAATCTTAACGTTGCACGCGATATATATGAGCAGGTCGAAGTTTTAATCAAATACGAAGGCTACTTAAAACGTCAGGCTTATCAGGTAGAACAGGCAGGCAAGCTTGATAAATTTAAAATACCTGACGATATAGATTATGATAAAATCGATCATATTTCATCAGAAACAAAAGATAAATTGAAGAAAATCCGTCCGAAAACTCTGGCTCAGGCCTCACGTATAGGCGGGGTGAAACCTGCAGATATATCAATTCTTATGGTGCTGTTGGAACGTCATGCAGTTGCTCGGAAGGTGCTTGGGTAATTTGATTCTTAGCCTTAATATTAGTAATTTTGTTTTTTATAATTTTCCCTGTATAATTTAGAATTTCACCAAGATACGCGCATATAATTACAGACAAGAATGTGTACAAATACTTATATTTTTCCATTATGTCTAATTATTTTGAAGATTATATAAATATCTTTAACTAAAATATTAAGCTGTTGTTCAAAAAGTTGGTGGATAAACTTCGTAGTTTTTTCCAAGTTTTTTAAATTCAATATTGTTATTGGATAAAATTCTTTCAACCGTCTGGTCTTTCAAATCGTTTACTTTTATTCTGAATTTACCGGTGACGTATTTGCGGCGGATATCATAAAAGGTATTTCTGGCGTCAAGCAGCCAAAAATTGTTCATCAGCATTCCAAGTGTAAAAATTTGCTGGCGTGAACTGATTGTATCGCCGTTAATTTCATATTGGCTTTTAAATGCGGGCTGACTGCGTTTTTGTGAAACTGAGCCAGGGCGGTTGTATTTTATATTTGCGTAAGAAGGATTAATTTTCATAGTTCTATTTTACCTAACCAGTATTTTAAAAACAAACCCGCAAAATATTTACTAAAATAGTCTAATTTTTTATAAATATTTACAATCCTTAAAATTTTATTGGTTTTTAATAGCTCAAAAGCCTAATTTACAAAATATTCAATACTAAGTTTTTTGATTATTCAAGGGAATACAGGATTTACAAAAAGGAAAACCCAAAAATCCCGAAGATGGATTTCAGCTCAGCGTCAGGCGAGCATCACGAGCCTAGACGATGAGGGTGCTCTTTAGAGTAAAACCACGAGAAATTTGAGCAACACGAAAATTTCTCAGTGGTTCGAAGACACTTCAGGATTTCAAAATTTTTCAAATGAAAAAAATAAGCAATAAAAAAATCCCGAAGATGGATTCGAACCACCGTTAGAAGAGCCAGAATCTTCTGTCCTGCCACTAGACGATTCGGGATTAGTAACTCTCTTATTATAAATAAAAAATAAAATTGTGCAAGTGGAAATTCAAAAAATATTTTTTTGTGATAAACTTTTTGTATGAAGATATTAAAAAATTTGAATAAACTTTATGCGTCAATACTTGTGTTATCTGTTACTGTAATGCAGGTTCCGGCTTTCGCAACGGAGCTGGCAGCGGTTGAAAAACCTGCTGTGAAAATTGAGACGCAAGCAAAAACTTTTTATATTTCAGAAGAACTGAAAAAAGAACTTAAATATAATATTCAGGCTGTTTATGGAGCTGAAAATACCGATGTAATTTATAATCGTATTGAAAAACTTGCAGCAAAATCAGTTTCTCAAAGACCGAAAAATCTTTTAAATGAAGACGTTACAAGAGTTTCAGACTGGTATAAAGACGAAATTATTTATATGTTTTACGTTGACCAATTTGGGGTAATTACAGCTGAAAAACCGAATTCTTTCAAAGATTCTGTCCAAATGCTGGATTACTTAAAAGATTTGGGAGTTACAACACTTTATATACTTCCATTTGCTGATTCCCCGATGGATGACTCAGGCTTTGATGTTAAAAATCCGAAAAATGTCAGAAAAGATTTGGGCGGAATGCCGGAGTTTAAAGAATTTGTAATAGCGGCAAAACAAAAAGGTTTCAAAATAAAAGCGGATTTGGTTCTAAATCATTTTTCAGATCAGCATGAGTGGTTTAAGCAGGCAATGGCTGGTGATTTGGAAAAGCTGAATTACTTTATCGTGCGTGAGGAAATGCCAAAGTATAGAAAATACGAAGATCCTAAAAAAGGCACGATTGTTGAATACGAAGAGCCTAATGGAAAAATATCAAAAAGACGTTTGATATTCCCTGACATAACCGACAATCATTATCGCAAGGTTACTATTAACGGTAAGGATTATTATTTGTATCATACATTCTATCCCTTCCAGCTTGATATAAACTGGGAAAATCCAGAGGTTTTATATTATTGCTTAGAAACAATCAGTTATTGGGCAAATTTGGGTATTGATATTTTTAGAATGGATGCAATCCCTTATTTTGTAAAAGAAGAAGGATCAACTGCTGAAAATCTTGACAAAACTCATAATGTTGTAAAAATAATAAGCATTTATCTTCAAGCAACAGCTCCTCGTTCTGTAATTCAGGCTGAGGCTTGCCAAACTCCAAAGGATATCCTCCCATATTTTGGAAAAGAACGTGAAATTAAAACAGAAATCAATAATCAGCCGCTAAATTTAAAACGTACTGACGAAATTCAAATTGCATATCATTTTCCTTATATGCCTGCACTTTGGGCTTCGTTTATAACAGAAAATAACAAATATTTTATTGATGCAAATAAAGCAACGCCTTCAATTCCTGACAGCGCAAGCTGGGCAACTTTTTTGCGTGTGCATGATGAATTAACACTTGAAATGGTAACGCCTGAAGTCAGAAAAATTATTTATGATGCACTTGAACCTCGCGGCGCCGAATTCAGAAATGGCCTTGGTGTAAGCGGGAGAACTGCAAACTTTTTGGGTAATAATCCTGACAGAATTATAATGGCTTATTCTGTATTACTTTCTTTGCCGGGAATTCCAATTATATATTATGGTGATGAAATAGCTGCACAAAACAATTTTTCATATGCTAAAAAGGCTGCCAAATCAAGAGAACAAAATCAGAAAAGGAACAAAATAAGACTTCTTTCATTTTTTGATAGCCGTGATATTAACAGAGGTGTTCTTGATTATAATGCGTTCTATTCAGCGATGAAAAATACCCGTGGAACGACTTTGTCATCAAAAATTCATTCCGAAGTTAAGCATATGATTGAATTGAGAAAAAATACTCCTGCGCTTTCTCGCGGTTCTCTTACAATTCTAAAAACAAAGTCAGAAAAAGATTTTGCTTACATCCGGGAATATAATGGAGAAAAATACCTTATCGTCCATAATTTAGGCAGTACAAAACGGGTTTCGGAAATTGATCTGCCGGTCGGAATGGTGTTTAAACCTGTAAAAAAAGACTGTATTTATTTGGAAAATATTCTGAACGGGCAGAAATATAAAGTGAAAGTATCACCGACACAAAAGACAACTCGTCTTTTGATGTATCCTTACGCTACTGTTTGGCTGAAAATAATTTAGCACGGATTTTCTGAAGTGCATACCCCGAATAGGTCGTGATAACCATTGTCAGTACAAAATACAAATATGTTGTCTGAACAGGGTTATAAATCCAATAAATATCGTGTTCTGCACGTTCTGTAATCGGAATTCCGTGAATTTTAAAAAATATTGCAGTAATCAAATACATCACCAAAAGGTGATTTGCCATTATGTGATAAGTTGTTTCGCCCATGATTTTTAGGAATTGAACGTCTTTCAAATATGGATAAATCACTTTAACAGTAAATAAACTTGCCCAAATTCCGGTTAAAGATGTCAAAACAGGTACAATTATCTGGTCATCAAACCTTGCCCAAACAAGTACATAACTTAAACCAATTCCATGCGAAGGGTCATAATCTCTGTTAAACATCCACAATATTGATTGGAAAATGATTATTGCTCCTAGCCATTTTATTGTAAAAATATCAAATTTATCTTTGATATGGTGCATGTAGAAATATCCAAGATAAACAAAAAACATTGAAAATACAGTTCTGAAAATCAAAAGATTAATTGAAGTCATTTCAATGTTTTTAATCACAGGAATTGAAAGAAAACCAAAAATCGAAAACACTGCAAGATGTGCAAACTTGTTATTTGTAATTTTGAACAGCCCCTTAAGGAAGAATAAAAACGCTATCATTGTTATAAATAATTGAGGAACAAACCATAGCGGGCAGCTTAAATCCATTTGATGTCCATTTAAAAACGGAGTCAATGTAAGGTTTTTTAGTGTTAACGGCTCGCCCCACCATTTCCCGGTAAAGTGGAAGATTACGCAGGTCACAATAACGTAAAATATTTCATACAAAAAATAGGGAAACAAAAGGCTTTTCACACGTCTTTTTATAAATGTGCAGGCATCAGATAAATATTTTTCCTTAAAAAGCATTCCGGAAATAAAGAAAAACAATGCAAGCTGGAACGAATACGGCGGAAACATTCCAAGCATTGAAAATTCCAAATGGCCAGAAACGACAAGCATTATTGCAAAAGCTTTTAAAAGATTAATTTTTTCTGAAAACATGTCAAAATCCCTTCATCACTTTTATTATACATAAAAATAATGAAAACAAATTCTCTGTTTAATTATCAAAGTGACAATTCGTTTACTTTAGAAATTATCACGTTAGACAGATTTTCTTTCACCGATTTTATAGTTGCTTAAAAATTCAAAGGTATCTGGAAAATTTTCTTTTAAGAGAGTTTTGTTTTTAATTGAATTTTTGTATCCGCTTCCCCACAATCCGCCTCCTGTATGAATCCAAGCTAAAATGTCCGCGCAAACCTCATTTTGAAAATATTCACTTAGCGGTTTAATTAATAAATTATTTACTTCAAAAATATCGTAATTATGATTATCAGGATGTCTTTTGGGCAGGTTTTGGGTATCAAAATATAATGAATCAAGTAAATCCCGGTTTTGCATTAACCCTTCACAATCAAGTATTCCGTGGGCAGCTTCATGGTTAACTACTTTTTGTATATCTTTAGGTTCCACTCTGGTTGTAATTGCCATAAACCTGTAAAGTGGGTATGTGCAGGTAACCGCTTCCCATTCAGGAGCACCTTCGCGTGCAAGTTTTTCGTTTTCAAAGATATCTGCTATAGAATTTGAGCAATAGAGTTTATAATTATTTCTTTTTAGCACATCGCCCCATTTGTCGGGAATATCTTTTATACTTTTTTCAACAGCTCTTGTAAAATCTTTTTTTACATTTCTCATTGTCAAAACTTTATAATTCATTTGAAAAGCAACATTTTGTGAAGCATTATCTATTTTCATCCTGTGTACTCCTTATCTGATACCATATAAACACTATAGAGCATATGCTAATATAATTTATGTTAGTATATTTTTTTTATTTGTCAATTAGCCGAAATAAAAAAGCTTGTTTTCTTGGAAATATTAAATCCTACTTTTTTTATTGAAGTTTGGTAGTTTATAAATCAAGTGAATCATATCTTTTCCGCGCACATTTTTTATGAATTCACCTTCTATTTTTGCTCCCAACCTTTCAGCCACATTTCTTGAAGCGTTATTGGATGGCCGGATTTCAAAAATAACTTCTTTTAAATTTAATTTTTTAAATGCGTAATCAGTTAAAGCTTTTGCACATTCTGTAGCAAATCCGTTATGCCAATATTCTTTTTTTAATATGTAACCTATTTCGTGATAGAGTCTGTTTTCTATAAAATCCGGCATTAACGCAGCTTGACCGAGAATTTTATGTGACAATTTATCTTCAATGATAAAATATCCAAGGTTATATTTTCGATAAAGCGCCTGGTTTTTATCAATCCATTCCTGAACGTCTTTATCTTTAAACTGATATTCCCAAGCATACATAACTTCTGGATTTTGAAGAATTGATTTTAAATTTATAAAGTCATCTTGAGTTATGTATCGTAAATAAACTCGATTGCATTCTAAAAATATATTTTTCATTAAAGTATGATAGCATAAATTGGGTTATCTTTTTATCATTTCGTTTTGCGTTATATTGTTACGTGAAAGTGTGTGGAATATGCTAAAAAAATAACTTACTATACTGATATGGATGGTAGTGAAATAAAAAGAATTTTGGGTACTTCAGTTTTTGAAATTAGAAGAGCTAATGACTTAAGTCAAGAAAAGTTCGCAGAACTAATTGGCAAAGATAAAAATACAATTAATCGTATAGAATCTGGTGTTAATTTTGTTACAAGTGATACTTATGCGATTCTGTGTAATATTTTTAATGTTCATCCAAGTATTTTAATGATGCGTAGGCCTGTGTATTTTCTAAAAGAGCATGTCAACTATAGAAATAAAATTAATGAATTGCTTAAAACTTTTTCTGTTGACAAACTTCAAGAGATTTACAACATCCTCAGTGTTATGAATAAATAAATTTACATAAAACCTCCAAAAATTTTAATTAGGATATATATGTCCTAGGTGTAAATATAATATCAATTATTATAAATAAATGCAATACACAAATGAAAAATTTATACGTTTGAATAATGCGTTGGCGGAAGTTGTAAGAGCTATGCGTGTATCACGTACAGGTATGTCCGTTAACAAGTTTGGAGATAGCTATGGAATTGAAAAAAATAATATTCTTCGTATAGAAAATGCTAAAGTGTATTGCAAATTAATTACAATATGGCAAATAGCAAATGCTTTTGGTTTAAAGTTTTCTGAATTTATTAAATATGTAGAAGATTTGCTTGGGGATGATTTTACGCTAATTGATGAGTAATAAAAATTGGTGTTATAGAACGATGTGAACGCAAAATCAGTAACATTGCAATTATTAAACTTTTCGAGACTCTTAAAGTTCAACCATCAGAATTTTATTCTTTTACTCAAACATATGATTGACAGTAATTAAAACTCTGATTTAGCATTTTAAATCAGAGTTTTTGTGTTCGCAATAAAAAACTCCCCAGGTTGGACTCGAACCAACAACCTACCGGTTAACAGCCGGTTGCTCCGCCATTGAGCTACTGAGGATTATTTCTGTCTAGTTATTTAGTTTTGTAATCTCAACTTCTCTCTTTCGATTACTTTTTTAGTATAAAATAAAAAAAATATATTGTAAAGTACTTTTTTGAAAAATTTTTTATATTTTTTTGCGGGTATGGTTTTCTTTTTTAATATGTGTTATAATAACATTGATATAATTTGTGTAGAAATGGAGGGATATTATGTCAAATCCTGTTTTAAATGATAGATTTTTGGAAAATGAAAGGGTGCTTGATGGGGCAACAATGACCATTAGCGGCGCTATTAATAAGACTTTAATTCTGCTTTTATGTCTTTTAGCTTCAGCTGTTTATACTTTTTCGGTTGTTGCTTCCGGATTTGTTGATAAAGCTCAGATGCTGACTATTGGGGGCGCTGTTGTTGGTTTTATTCTCGCAATGGTAATTATTTTCAGCAGAAAAGTTGAGTGGTTTAAATTTTTAACACCAGCTTATGCTATTGCAGAAGGATTTTTTGTTGGCGGCATTTCGGCATTTTTTGAAGCTTCTTGGAGCGGAATTGTTGCTCAGGCTGTCATGGGTACTTTGGTTACAATTTTTATGATGTTAGGGTTATATAAAGCAGGTATTATAAGGGCGACTGAAAAATTTCGCTCTGTTGTAATTCTTGCAACAGCGTCGATTGCTGTAATTTACTTAATTCAATTTATCGCATCATTTTTTGGCCGTTCAATTCCTGAAATTTTTACTGCAAGCGGAATCGGTATAGGGTTTAGCATTCTCGTTGTTGGCGTTGCGGCGCTAAACCTGATTATAGATTTTGATTTTATTGAACGCGGTGCAATGTCTATGTTTGAAAGAGAGTATGAATGGTATGGAGCTTTCGGGCTTATGGTCACAATTGTTTGGCTGTATATTGAAATGCTTCGTTTGATTGCTAAGCTTAATTCAAGAAATTAAAATATTTTAAGAAATAAAGTAACGGCGCCGATACAAAATGTTTCGGCGCCGTTACTTTACTAATTCTCCAAAAATTTTTCCGTTTTCATATTTTTTTATTCTGACTTTTGCTAATGTGTTAAAAAGTTTTTCATCTTTTGAATCTGTTATAACGTTAAGATAATTTCTTGTCATGCCTTTTAAAAGCCCTGTTTTTTTATCAGGTCTTTTTTCAATTAAAATTTCATGCTCGCAATTTATATTATTTTTTATAAATTCTTCCAGTTTTTTTGCTGAAATTTTTTTAACGATTTCAGCGCGCATTTCTTTTGTCTTTTCATCAACTTGTTTGGGAGATTTTGCCCCGACGGTTCCTGCTCTGAGCGAGTATGGAAAGGTGTGAATCTGGGTTAATCCCGACTTCTCAAGATTTTGCCGCGTAATATCAAAATCCTCATCGGTTTCTCCTGCAAAACCTGTGATAATATCGCTTCCAAGAAAAGGCTTATCAAAAATTTCATTGATTTTTTCAATTTGCTCAAGATAATCCTCAACCTTGTAAAATCTGTTCATTGAACGAAGAGTTTTATTGCATGCCGATTGCAATGAAAGATGAAAATGCGGGCAGAATTTTTCAGATTTTTGTAAAAACTCCAGCATTTTCTCAGTTATTTCAAGCGGATTGAGTGAACCAAGCCGAATACGTTCAATTGACGTTTTTTCTTCAACTTCTTTTAAAAGGTCAAGAAGTTCTTTCCCGTTTTCTTTACCCCACTGGCCTATGTGAATTCCAGTGAAAACAACTTCTTTAAAACCATGTTTTGAAAAATTATTTATTTGTTCAAGCACAAAATTTGTATTTGCGCTTCTGCTTTTACCCCGTGCAAAAGGAATAATACAGTAAGAACATCTGTTGTCGCAGCCGTCTTGAATTTTTAGGCTTGCCCTGGTTTTAGCGGTATCTGTTAGAACAATTTTACTAAATTCCGAAAGGTGCATAATATCACAACAGGCAATTCTTCCATTTTTTGCTAAAATGTCAGTCAAAATTTCTGTCATTTTCAGTTTTTCATCATTGCCGACAACGTAATCAATGAACTCATTTTCCAAAAGCTTTTCTTTTTCAACCTGGGCAATGCAGCCCGTCAAAACCGTTAGAATAGATGGATTTTTATGTTTTGCATTGCGAATAAGATAAAATGCTTCATTGTCACTTTTATGCGTAACAGTGCAGGAATTTAATATATAAAGTTCGGCCTCTGAAAGGTCTTTAACTTCTACAAATCCGTTTTTTAATAAATTTTCTTTAATAATTGAGCTTTCAAATTGGTTTGATTTGCAGCCCATTGTGTGAATATAAAACTTTTTCATTATTTCATCTTATTTTAAAACATTTATTATGTAAATATTAATTAACAAATGTTACGTTTATAGCAAAATATCTTACATTTTGTTTTTAAACTTGTATAATGATTTTGTAAAGTGGAAAGGTGTGCGTATGAACATTAAATCTGTTGATAATCAGAATTTCCAATCCCGAAATGATAAAAGTCTTGCAACTTATAACCCCAGGCGTGACAGAAGGCATAATATTGATTCTATTATTGCATTAGACGACAATTCAGTTAGGAAATTAGCCTATTTAAAAACTATTGACAGAGTTGAAGATGATAAACACCGTAAAATTACAAAAGGACTTTTTGCTTCAATTCCGTTTGTTGCAGGTTTGGCAACAGCAATTTTGCAGCCTGCTCAAAGCAAATTTTTGTCTAAAAATCTAAGCGGAGTTTCTGCTCGTCTTCTAAACGGAGCTAAGTCTTCTGCAATATGGGGTGCCTTGCTTGGCACAGGTTTTGGAATTTATGCTGTTAAAGACAAACTTGAAGAAAAATTCTCCTCTTTTGATAAATTCTCTTATCAAAATCCATTTTTGACATTTGCCGGATGTGTTGGTGCTTTTAGCGGAGCGTTAGCTTTGGGTGGAAAATATATTCCACAATTATCTAAAAATATTGCAAAACATATTAATCCTGCCTCAATTACAAAATTTGAAAATGGTGTATTAAAATCTGCAAAGAAATTCAATGATCTAAGTTTTGTTAAAACAATTCAAAAACAAGCACATAATTTAAAAACAAGTAAACTTTTAGCGCCGTTTGCAGATGTGGTTAAATCTGCATTAGACTGGGCGCCTTCAATTCTATTGGCCGGAGCGGGACTGCATGCTTTTAATCATTCGCAGGTTCGAAATGATGAATTAATAAAAAATTACAGCGAAATGAAGGATTATCAGATGAAGCTTGCAAGGGCAAGAATCAGAGAATTATCTCTTCAGAATGACTTCTTGCTGCAGGATGCACAAAACCGCGAAGATTTAAAACTTCTAAAAACTCCGATGGCTGATCTTCCGCAAGAAGTTATTGAAAAAGTTGAAACAGTCAAAGAAAATCAGGCAGTTTAAGATTAATTTAATCTTGTATAATTTTTAAAGGTTTTGATTTGTCAAAGACTTACCATCACAGAGCTAATTGCGAGTGATCGTAAGTCTTTGACTATTTCTAGCTGTTTATCAATTTCTTGAAATTATTTATTATTAACGGAAACTTGCAATTAATAAATAAGCTTGCATTTTGGATAATAAAAGTTTAATAGCACTCTATCTAATGGCTATAAATTTATAGTATTTTAAAGCTATAAACACCAATTAAAAAAGGCGGAATTTTAAATTCCGCCTTTTTAATGACCTTTGAAGCAATAAATCTTACTACTTCATCAACTCCCCAACAGCTTTGTAAACTGCCATACGTTTCGCAGCATCTTCTTCTGCTTGAGCGTATAAGCTTTCAGCTGCTTCAGGGTTTGTTTTAAGCAATGACTTGTAACGGCCTTCGCTTCTGATGAAGTCTTGGTAGCTTCCTTTCGGATCTTTTGCATCCCAGCTGAACGGTGCTTCCGGGTTGGCCGGATTGTATCTGTAAAGCGGGAAGTAACCTGCTTCAACAGCACGTTTTTGTTCTGTCTGGGTTTTGCTCATGTCGATACCGTGTGCAATACAAGGTGCATAAGCAAATATGATTGAAGGTCCTTTGTAGGCTTCAGCTTCTTTGAATGCTTTTAGAGTTTGTGCTCTGTCAGCACCCAATGCAACTGATGCTACATATACATAACCATAAGACATGCTCATCAAGCCCATGTTTTTCTTGTAAGTTCTCTTACCGCCAGTAGCGAATTTAGCAACTGCACCGGTCGGAGTTGATTTAGATGCCTGACCGCCGGTATTTGAGTAAACTTCGGTATCAAGAACAAGGATGTTAACATCTTTATCCTGAGCCAAAACATGGTCAATACCGCCGTAGCCGATATCGTTTGCCCATCCGTCGCCGCCGATAATCCAAACTGATTTATCTGTAAAGTAATCTTGAAGTTCTCTTACTTTTGCTAAGTCCGGGCAATCAACGTCTGCATATTTTGCAAGAACTTTCTTTGCATTTTCCTGAGCAGCAACTGCTTCTTCTGTTTTTGAATTTTCCCAGTGAGCAAGAGCACCTTCAAGAGCTTCTTTCAAATCAGCAGGAGTTTTTTCGTTAGCTAAAACTCTTTCAGTATAAGATTTCAAAGTTGTTCTGTTAGAATCAACCGCGAGTCTCATACCAAAACCGAATTCAGCGTTGTCTTCAAATAATGAGTTAGCCCAAGCCGGACCTCTTCCGTCTTTGTTTGTAGTGTATGGAATTGTCGGGAAGGTTCCGGAGTAAATTGAAGAGCAGCCTGTTGCGTTTGCTACTATAACGTTTTCACCGAACAATTGAGAAACCAATTTAACATAAGGTGTTTCACCGCAGCCTGCACAAGCGCCTGAGAATTCAAATAACGGTTTTCTGAGCATTGCGCCTTTAATTGTGTTGGTGTTGTTTTTACCCATAACATTGTCAGGCAGTGCGTCAAAGAATTCTTCGTTAACCATTTCGCAAGCTTCTTCTTCTTTTTCGATTGAAGACCAGGTTAAAGCGGCTTTTTCAGGATTTTTGTTCATCGGGCACTGGTCTACGCAAACTCCGCAGCCTGTACAATCTTTGCAGTAAACCTGAACTTTGAATTTTTCTCCATGGTCGTTCGGTTTTGCATCAATTGTGTTGAAAGATGCAGGAGCATTTTTCAAATCATCAGCTTCAATCAATTTTGTTCTGATTGCAGCATGAGGACAAGCTGAGGCACAAATTCCGCACTGAATACAGTTTTCAGGATTCCAGTGAGGAACTCGGGGAGCAATACCGCGTTTTTCAAGGCAGGCAGTTCCTGTCGGAATAACGCCGTCAACGCTCATTGCTGAAACCGGAATGTCATCGCCTTTTTGTTTCATTGAAGGTTCAATGATTTTTTTCGCAAATTCAGATGCGTCATCCGGGATTAATTTCGCATCTTCTGCTGCGCAAACTCCTTCTAAGGAAGCTGGAATAACAACTTCTTCAGTAGCGTTAACTGCAGCATCAATTAATGCAAGGTTCATGTTAACAACATCATCGCCTTTTTTCTTGAAGGTTTTCTTGGTCATTTCTCTCATACCTTCAAGAGCTTGTTCAAACGGAATAATGCCTGAAACTTTGAAGTAAGCAACCATCATAACAGTGTTTGCACCTTTGCCGCGTAAGCCTGGCTGCTGTTCAATAAGAGCTTCGGCGTTAACATTATAGAATTTGATTTTCTTGTCAATAATAGTTTTCTGCATATCTCTTGTTAAGTGAGAGAAAGCTTCTTCTTTTGACCATGGGCTGTTAAGAAGGAATGTTCCGCCTTCTTTGATACCTTTAAGCATATCGTATCTGCCGATGTATGCATGAGCAGAGCAAGATACGAAATCAGGTGCTGTTATAAGGTATGTAGATTTAATCGGTTTGTCGCCGAATCTCAAGTGAGAAACAGTTACACCGAAAGACTTTTTAGAGTCATAAGCAAAGTATGCCTGAGCATCTTTGTTAGTATATTGACCGATAATTTTGATTGAGTTTTTGTTAGCACCTACAGTACCGTCTGAGCCCAAGCCCCAGAACATACAATTTGTAGTTCCTTCCGGTTCAGTAACGATATGTTCTTCAACTTTCAAAGATTTGTGAGTTACATCGTCTTCAATACCAACAGTGAAGCCATGGAAACCGTTGGTTTCAGCATGTTTGTAAACTGCGTATACCATTGACGGTGTAAATTCTTTTGATGCCAAACCATAACGTCCGCCAATAATTCTAATGTCTTTGCCTTCAAGTGCTGCAACAACATCCAAGTAAAGCGGTTCGCCGATAGAGCCTGGTTCTTTTGTTCTGTCGAGAACTGTAATACGTTTAACTGAAGCAGGAATAGCGGCTTTAAATCTTTCAACGTCAAATGGTCTGTATAATCTTACTTTAACTAAACCGTATTTAGTACCGCGTTTAGCATTCAGGTATTCGATAGTTTCTTCAATAGTTTCACAGCCTGAGCCCATTGCTACGATGATATCGGTTGCATCAGGAGCACCGACATAATCAAACGGATGATATTGTCTTCCGGTAACTTTTGCAACTTTATCCATATATTCTTGAACAATATCGGGAACAGCATCATAGTATTTATTAACTGTTTCACGGCCCTGGAAGTAAACATCGGTATTTTGAGCACCAACTTTGCAAACAGGAGCTTCCGGTCTTAAGGCTCTTTGTCTGAATTCTTCAATATATTTAGGTTCAACAAGTTTTGCAATATCTTCATAAGAAATTTCTTCGATTTTGTGAACTTCGTGAGATGTTCTGAAACCGTCGAAGAACTGCAAGAACGGAACTTTTGATTTGTATGTTGCAAGGTGAGCAACTAAAGCTAAATCCATTTCTTCCTGAACTGAATTTGCTGCTAACATTGCATAACCTGTGTTACGGCAGCCCATAACGTCTGAGTGGTCGCCGAAAATTGCCAATGATTGTGCTGCTATTGCACGTGCTGCAACGTGAATTACGTGCGGAAGCATTTCACCAGCCATTTTGTGCATTACAGGGATCATCAACAGCAAACCTTGTGAAGCGGTATAGGTTGATGTTAAAGAACCTGCAGCCAGAGAGCCATGAACAGCGCCTGCTGCACCGGCTTCAGATTGCATTTCTGCGACACGAACTTCTTCGCCCCAGATGTTTTTTTTGTGTTGAGATGCCCATTCATCAATCCATTCTCCCATTGTAGAAGAAGGTGTGATAGGGTAAATTGCGGAAACTTCGCTCATTGCATAAGCAACATGCGCTGCGGCGTAATTGCCGTCAACTGTTATCGTTTTTCCTGGCATAATTAACTAACCTCCTTATTTTGATTTACTATTCTAATAATTAAAATTAATTATACGCTCTTATAAAAATAATAATACAAACATGACTTTTTAACAAAAAAAACTTATTTGTAAAAATTTGTAAATAAATAGAAATATAAATTCAAAACAAGTTAAAATTTTAAATTCAGGACTTTTAGAAAAAGTGAAACTGGAAGGAGAAATCATGAATTTATCAATTACCCCAAAATTTCAAACATTTCAAAGAGCAAAGCAGACAAACCAATCTAATCAAACTAACAGTACTGTTAGTTTACCAAAGTATTCACATACTTTGGTAAAAGATACTGTCTCCTTTGGAAATACCCCAAGACAATTAGTTACGGTCGCTGAGCATCTTCAGGCTCAGATAGCTGCCGATTCCGGAAGGCTTTCCCGTATTGCAACAACTTATTTGGATGTTTTGGAATCCGTTGCTAGCGGGTTAAAAGAAAAAGGCTTTTTATTTGACAGAGCATACTGTGAACTCCATCCGGTAAAGTCACCTGAATCTTATACAAGTAAAGTTGTTCGCTCCGGACATTTCAAAGTTCCTGATACTATTAGAGCAACTTTATATTGTAATAATGCTTATGATTTGTCTGTGTTAAATGACGGACTTCTTCCTGAAATGCAAAAACGTGGTTATATACTTTCAACCACGGAAAGAAGCATAAAAGATTTGGTAAAAAGAGGCTATGTGCCTAACGCTGTTGAAGAGGCTGATTTAAGCAAAGAAATAACTGTTCCGGATTTGGATATAAGATTGGAAAATGTTTCAGAACAGGTTACCAAACTTGATCCTCATTTGAGATACAGCATTAGCAAGCCGCAGAAATCAGGATATGAAGATATTCAAATGCGCTTCATCAGAGATTTTGACAAGAAGAAAAATCCTATACAACATGAATTAATTATACTATTTGGCCCGAATTATTCAAAAGCAAAACATGATGAATCTAAATATGTATATAATGCATTGAGAAAGTTTGATGAACTTTCAATGAAGTTTACGGATGATACAATTGGGTCGCACTCTCATAAAGCTAATCGATATATTGAACTTATAACTCAAATGTTCAGAGGCAAAATTTCTGAAAAGTTATTTTTAAATGCTAAGAATAAAGATTTATATGATATTTCAGATGAAATTCCTATTCATTTTTCAGAAACTGATATAAATATGTTTAATAATTATTTTTCTGGGCTTCATGACCGTATGAGTTCTGTTTATGCTGAAGCTAAGAAAGCTGCAAGCAGTAGTGACAGTGCTAAAAAACAGCTTTCAAAAGACTTAAGGCATGACAGAAATTGCCTGAATGAAATTAAAGATATTTTGAGTAATACAATTGAGCATTTCAATTATCAGTCTGATTTAAAAAAGACTTAAGTTTTAATTATCGCAACATTTTCAACATGATAAGTGTGGCAAAACATATCAAAAGGCTGTATGCTTTCAACGCGGCAGCCTTTTTCAATTAGAAATTTTAAATCCCTTGCTAAAGTTGCAGGATTACAGCTTACATATATGATATGACCTTTTGTGAGTCGTAAGAGTTCAGCCAAAGCTTCTTTTGTGCAGCCTTTGCGCGGCGGGTCAACAATTGAAATATCAAATACGCACTTTTCATTTTTGAAAAAATCTGCAGCGTCTGAATTGTAAATCTCAACGTTAAAGATTTTGTTTATTTTAAGACTTTTCTTGGCGCGTTCTGTTGATTCTGAATTTTCTTCAACTGTAACAACTTTTTGTGCCACATCAGAAACGCAGATTCCAAAAGTTGAAATTCCTGCGTAAGCATCTAAAATAATCGGGTTTTCATAATTGTTTTGGATAAAATCTTTTACATATTTGAAAATGTTTTCTGCACTTTTGGGATTTACCTGAAAAAATGTGTTTGCTCCAATAGTAAAAGTTTTGCCTAAAAGTTTTTCCTCAATAAAATCTGCACCTGCAATGCATTCTGATTTTTTGCCAAGAATTACGTTTGTCTTTTGTGAATTAAAATTTACGCACACGCCTGCAATCTCTTCAAATTCATTAAAAATAGCTGTTGCAAAGTCCTTTAAGCGACCAAAAGTTTTTGTGGCATTCACAACAAGTGTCACGAGCAGTTTCCCGTTTTCCGCAGATGCGCGTATTACAACATGGCGAAGATCGCCTGAATGTTTTTTTTCATTAAAGCCGGAAATGTCAAAATCAAGTGCATGTTCTCTTATAAAATCAACGATTTTGTCGCAAATTTCGGGTTGAATAGGACAATGTTTTATATTAACAATTTCATGAGTTTGCGGCTTGTAATATCCTGCTAAAATTCTTTTTGAAACCTTTGTCTGTGAAATTGGATATTGAATTTTGTGCCTGTAATTTTTGATTTCAGGGCTTGCGATTGTTTTTGGAATTTTTATATCTATGTTGGCTATTGAGCGCATAGCATCTTCGACAATTTGTCTTTTCAATTCCAATTGATAATCATAATCTATAAATTGAAGCTGGCATGCTCCGCAAACTTTTTGCATTGCGCAGAATGGTTCAATTCTGTGATTTGAAGGCGTTAGAACCCCAATTGTTTTTGCATTCGCAAAATTTTTGTTAGCTTTTGTAATTTTTGCTGTAACAATGTCTCCAGGGCAGGCGCCTTCGACAAATACAACATATCCGTCAACTTTTGCAATTCCGTATCCAAGATTTGAGAATTTTTCAATATTGAGATTAAGGATATCATTTTCGTGCATAATTTGATTTTAGCACAAACTAGCGCGGAAGATTGTTGAAATAATCTTTATCTGTCAATGCGTAATATGTGCATGCAATGCCGTTGTACGGGTCTGTTGAAGTTTGAGAGCAGTATGTGTTTTTGTCTATATACGTGGTGCTTGGTGCTCCCATAGGCGCAATCCTGCCGTCATCCATTAATTGAAAAGTAAATAGATCGTGTCCCCATCTGTTTGGATTTTTGTTGATACCGTTTACATCGACACTAACTAATCGTGTCCGATCTGTTGCGTCTGAGGAGTTTTCTAGTAGTATAAGACTACCATCTTTTAAAACGAATTGTCCATCGTCAAGTAATGTTAATCTTAATGTCTTATTATTATACGTTTTGTAGATAGAAGATATTCTATCTGCATAACTGTTATCTCCTTGGTTTGGCATACATTTTGTATATGTAATTCCGCAGTCATGTATTATCGCAAAATATGGTTTAATAAGATTATATAAATTGTTTGCGTCTTTTTTAATTCCTATATCTTCTGGTTTTAAGGTTTCGCCATGTTTTGCTTGATACATTACAAATGCCTGTTGGATAACTGAATAGTTCTTTTTCAAGGATGCTTCCAATGCTTTATTCTGATTTTTGGTAATTAGTGCAGGCAAGGTCATGGCTGCAACAACCCCGATAATCCCTAAAGTTATCAGAACTTCAGCCAACGTAAAAGCATTTTTTCTCATAGTTTATCTCCATAAAGCTAATATCTAATTAGATATATTTAATTAACTATAACTAATTTACCATATCTTATTAGGATTGTAAATATGAAAAATGACAAAAAGATTATTGATCCTAAAAAAGAATTACTATTAAAAGTTGTAGGCAGCATAATAAAAGAAAAACGACTCTCAAAAAATAAAGGAATTTTGCTTTTAAGTTATGAATATGACATAGCTAACAGCTCAATTGCGTTATTAGAAAAAGGTGTAAGAGATGTGCAATTTTGCACCTTATGGAAGCTTGCAAATGCCTTTGGCATGAATTTTTCCGAATTTATAAAAGAGGTTGAAAGTCGTCTGCCAAAAGATTTTAAATTAATAGAAGATTAATTTAAAGAAATATCTTGACAGCAAAATTTTTTTTGATACTATAATAAATGTCGAAAGGCAAGGGCGTTTAGCTCAGTTGGTAGAGCGTCTCCCTTACAAGGAGAGGGTCAGAAGTTCGAGTCTTCTAACGCCCACCATAAAAAAGACCGTTATAAGCGGTCTTTTTTAATAACTGAATATTGAAAATTGAAGTTTAACTGAAACTTGTGAGCCTGTCTCCGTAACATAGTGAAAGTAAGTATCAATTTCGAAGGAGACTTGCTTTAACCTCAAAAAGTTACATAAAATTCCGTATGGGGCGTTAGCAGGGACCCCGCAAAATTGATACTTAATCAATTTTGAAGGGGGTTGCGCTCGCCCCCAAACATAGTCAAACAACTACATAAATTTACGCATGGGGCGTTAGCGCAGTTGGTAGCGCACGACACTGGCAGTGTCGGGGTCACGAGTTCGAGTCTCGTACGCTCCACCATATTGAAAATAACACTGTTGAATATTGGTTTGGCAGTGTTTTTTAGTTTTATTAATACGTTTTCACTGTTGTACAAAATGTTGCAAACTTTAATCAGTCTTTTCTAAATAAAGTTTTTCTGAAACAAAATCTGAAATTTCCCGTCTTTTAAATCAAAGAGTTTTTATTTTTGAAATTAAGAAGAGAGGAAATGTATGAGTGTAAACGTGCAGCTTCAGGAAGATAATGAAACTTTATTTAAAGATTTTCAGAGTAATTATTTGCAGGAAGATATTATTTGCCGTGAAGAAGATGATGAGGTCGTTTGTGAGCCAAAAACTTTCAATTCAATTGCAAATGAAGATGATTTGCTTCAAATGTATTTGAAAGATATTGGTAAAGTTAAACTTTTAACTTCAAAAGAGGAAAAAATCCTGGGAAAACAAATAAAAGAAGGCAAACCGACTCAGGCTGAAATCGCAAAAAGAAAGTTGATTCAGGCAAACTTGAGGCTTGTTGTGAGTATTGCTAAAAAATATATCGGTCAGGGTGTTTTGTTCATGGATTTAGTGCAGGAAGGCTCTTTGGGCTTAATCAAAGCCGCTGAAAAGTTTGATTATTCAAAGAATTTTAAATTCTCAACTTATGCAACCTGGTGGATTAAACAAACTATTATCAGAGCAATTTCAAACAATTCACGCACTATCAGAATTCCTGTTCATATGGCAGATAAAATAAGAAAATATAAAAAAGTTTATACAATGCTTTCGTTTGAGTTGGGGCGTGAACCGAGCGATGCAGAAGTTGCAGAAAGAATGGGGCTTCCGCCTAAAAAACTCTCTACAATCAGAAAATCCATTATAAAAGAGCCTATAAGTCTTGAAACTCCGGTTACAGATGATTTGAATGTAGGGGATTATATTCAGGATAAGAAACACAATTCTCCGGATGAACAAACTAAAAATAATAGTTTAAAAGGGTCTATAGAACACCTTTTAAGCACACTTAACGAACGTGAAAAAAAGATTATTAGCTGCCGGTTTGGGATAAACGGACACACGCAAATGACGCTGGAACAATTAGGGTGTGAAATGGGATATTCCAAAGAGCGTATCAGGCAATTAGAGGATATTGCTCTTAATAAAATTAGAGAGAAAGAAGAGTTGAAACATTTTAGGGATTTTATTGAGGATTAGTTTCTATAAGCCGGCAACAGCCGGTTTTTCTTTTGCCGCTAAGGTTAATTTTATTTAAAAACGACCTCCGCACATATTACGGAAGGTCGTTTTTTTATAAATTTAGGGATGTCAAGAAATAATTCACTATTATTTCCTTAAACCAGATTGTTTTTAATAACCGGCTGGGCTTCTTTATTTGCACAAAGCGTAACAAGAAGATTATTAACCATTTTTGCTTTTTCTAGTTCGTCAAGCTGAACAATGTTGTTTTCGCTTAATCTGTTAAGTGCCATCTCAACCATTCCCACCGCTCCATCAACAATTGCTCGTTTTGCATCAATTACTGCTGACGCCTGCTATCTTTGAAGCATTGCAACCGCGATTTCCGGAGCATAAGCAAGGTGTGTAATTTTTGCATCAACAACATTTATTCCGGCAACTTTTACATTGCGTTGGATTTCAGCTTTTAATTTAGCTGAAATTTCAGCACTGTCTCCGCGTAAAGATTGTACATCTTTGTCTTCCGGAGCGTCGTAAGGATACATTCTTACAATGTTTCTCAATGCTGAGTCGCTTTGTGCTGATATAAATGTTTTGTAGTCATTAACATTAAATATTGCTTTTGCGGTATCCTGCACCTCCCAAATTACGATTATCCCTACTTCAATAGGGTTTCCAAGTTCGTCATTAATTTTTTGTTTGCCGTTATCAAGGGTCATCGCTTTTAATGAAATCGGTACAAATGGCGTTACACTCTGAGCAAAGGGGTTAACCCAGTGAAAACCTGCTCCGCGAAGGGTTCCGATGTATTTGCCGAAAACAGTCAGAACGAGCGCTTCCTGCGGCTTAAGTATTTTGAAGCCGGCGCATAAAAAGACAAAAATTACTATTCCTACAGGGATTAATAACGGAAGAAGCAGTCCTAGACTAAGGATTACACCTGCACCTAGCAGCATGAATAATAACACGATAAATCCGTTTACTGATATAACGCGTTTTTCTTTTTCTTTACTTTGTATTTCAAGTTCCTGGAATGCTGGTTCTGTTTTCTGTTTTAGGGAAGTGTCGCAGTATTTTTCAATAAATGTAAAATTGTCACTGATTGCCGGAGTTTTTTTCATAAACAATCCGAAATATTTTGAGAGCTCACCGTTGTCAAACCAAATTCCGTTGCAAACAGAACATTTGTCAACGATTATACCGTTAAAATATACTTTCTCCATTGCTTTTCCGCAGTCAGGACAAACTCTTGGCTCTTCTTTAACTTTAACAGAAGCCATATCTGCAGGATTTAGTATTTCGCATTTCAAATCAAGCATGTCGCCGATTTTTTTCAATGTCGGAAATTTAATCCACATTGCTTTACATGTTTTGCAATACTGGATTGTAACCCCTTTTATTTTTAGACTTTCTAATTCTTCTTGACATTTTGGACAATTCATTTATACCCCTTTCTCAATTAATGCAGACCTTTAGCCAGCATAAGTTATGTTTCAATAAGTGATTTTGCAAATTCCATTGATTGTTCGTTAATGTCGCCGCCTGCAAGTTCTGCTAGCGCTTTAATTCTATTGTCGCCTGTCAAAACATAGACCTCAACTTTTGTTTCATCTTCCTGCGACTTTTTGACGTAAAAATGTTTGTCTGCTTTTGAGGCAATAATTGCCTGGTGAGTAATTAAAATTATCTGATGGAATTTTGAAAGTTCTACGATTTCATCGGCAACACTTTGGGAGGCTTTGCCTGAAATTCCCGTATCTATTTCATCGAAAATTACAGTGTCAATATCGTCGGTTTGTGCAAAGATTGACTTTATTGCAAGCATTACACGAGAAATTTCCCCGCCGGATGCGACTTTTGCAAGCGGTTTTAAATCTTCTGAAACGTTCGTGGAAATCAAAAATTCAACCTCATCAATTCCATCAGAACAAAGCTCTTTTTCTTTAACTGCAATTTCAAAACGGGCTTTTGGAAGTTCCAATTTGGCAAGCCTTTCCTGAATATAAACAGAAAGAACATTCGCATAATTTTTTCGGTGTTCGCTTATTTCTTTTGCTTTTTCAAAGAGATTTTTGCGTGCTTGTTCAATAAATCCTTCAAGTTCGTCAATATTTTTTGTTGAAAATTCGATTGAAGAAAGTTCTTGTGAAAGTTTTTCGTAAGTTTCAAGCACTGAAGCGAGAGTTCCGCCGTATTTGCGTTTAAGCTTGTCTAACAGATAGAGTCTTTCCTGAATTTCGTTTAGCCGTTCTGTGTCGTTATCAAGATTTTGGCTGTAATTTCTCAATTCGCTTGAAATTTCATGAAGATTTTCAATGTTTTCAATGAGATTTTGTTCAAGGCTTTCAAGCTTTGAGTCAAACGAAGCAGCTTTTGAAATGTTTTGTTTAATTTTGCCGAGCGCCTCCAGAATTGAACCGTCATCACCATTGATTGCCCAATATGAGGAGCCCGTTAATTCTTTGAGTTTTTCCGCATTTTCAAGAACCTCCAATTCTGCATTAAGTTCGTCATCTTCGCTTTGGGATTGAATTTCTGCTGTTTCAATTTCATTTACTTGAAATTTTAGAAATTCAATTTGAGATTCTGTGATATCTGCTGAATTTTTTGCTTTTTCTAGTCTTGACTTGAGTTCGTTGTATTCAGAATATAAACTTCTGTATTCGCTGAGTTTTTCCCCGTAAACCTCTTTTGCATAAGAATCAAGAAGCGTTATGTGATATTTTGGCTGTAAAAAGGAATATGTCTGGTGTTGAGAATGAATATCGAGAAACAGCGCCCGAAGATTTTTTATAAATTCCTGATTAACAAGTGTACCGTTTACACGCGAGCGAACCGAACTCTGCGTAATTTCTTTTGTCAGAGTTATTTCTTTGCCGAAATCGTCAATTCCGTTTTCGTCAAAAAGCGTTTTTAAATCGTGTTTTGTATTTTCGATAGTAAGCTCAATTACAGCTTTTTCAGAGCCGTTTTTTATGACATCTTTTGACACCCTCGGCGCAAACGCCAGGTCTATTGCGCTAATTAAAATGCTTTTGCCCGCACCGGTTTCGCCTGTTATGACGTTCAAGCCTTTATCAAAATTTGCGCACAACTCGTCTATTAAGATATAATCCTTAATTCTTAATTGCTTAATCATACTTATAGAATAGCGTAAAGTCTTGAATTGAGCAATATTTTAAATATTTTTTACAATAAGGATTAACCCTTCTTAATTCCAAACAGTCGAAATTCGCCAGGCTCAAGATGTTCTATTAAAATTGCGTTGTCTTGAGTTTTATATTTCTTTTTCACAAAATTTTCGTCTTCGATAACGTATTCAGAGGTGATTTTGAATTCGCCCGGAAGTTGAAGTGTTTTATTATGAAGCGCTTCACCGTTGACAATTTCGCCGTAAGAATTTCCTTTGTCGTCACATTTTGTAATTTTTTCGGTCGGATATTTGTAGTTTGCAACAACTAAAAATGCGGATTTTATCGGTTCTTTTGACACCATCCATGCTGCAAAACCGTCATCTTCCTGTAATATTATCTGAGCTTCGCCGTCTGTAATTACGTTGTGATGTTTTACAAACCTGTCAATCGCATCGAATTTTTTGTAAAATTCGTAATGATTTTCGCGCGCCATTGAAATTTCTTCTCCGATAACGCTTTCAATTCCGGTTTTGGTAAAGCTTTCATCACCGTCAATGTAAAGCATTGGTCTTTGAGCAAATTTGCCGCCCGGCATAAATTTGTATTTAAACCATTTGAAAAGCGCGCCTTTTTCACCCAATTGACCCGGGTATTGATCGATACTTCTGAATTCTCCGTCTTGATTGTTGTAAGTTTTCAGAATAGACAATTTATTATCTTTTTTTAAATTGACATTATAGTTTGAAAGATGATTGTTATCTTGAGCAATGCATTCCGGAGTTTTGGAAGATTGAGACACGATGTCGTTACCCCATAGCAAATCGAAGTTCATATCTTCGTGATATTCTTTCAAAAAGTCATCCCAGAGCATGTATTCTGCCAGAGTTCCGAAATATGGGATTTTGTTTTTCATGGCATTATTGAGTTTATTTAAAACAACTCTAGGAGCACGATAGCTTATTGGTTTTCCGTCTTTTTCTGAAACCTCATCAACAATGTGGTCAATGTGGTCAACTCGGAAACCGTCGAAATTGTATTCGGATTGAAGTTTTTGCATATAATCTATGAAATAATCAATTACCGGCTCGTTAAACGTTCCGTTTTCAAGATATGCAAAATAATATGGCGTCTGGCAGTCCAAATTTGCAAAGCAGGAAACATCTTCGCCTTTGAAGTTGTAATGCTTATATATCGGGTAATCTCTGCCTTCGCTCATTTTGTCAAAAACAGGGACGCCTGCTGAACACCATGCTCCGCCGGGTGCAGGCCAGAGACCTTCTTTTATAAGGCGCTGGATTATTTCAATTTGTTTTGTAATGTCGTTTTCTTCAAGTTTTTTACCGGCTTTTATTCCAAGTTCTTGGGCGACAATTTCTCTTATGCGTTTGTGGAGTTTTTGCTGGTAATTTTTTGTGAGCATTGCGTTTGAAGTTTGTTTTTTGAAAGGTTCAAGAACTTTTTCAAATGCGTTGTAAATTTTTTGATAATTTTCTGCAAGCTCGCCTGCGCTGCCGTTTAAAGTTTGAAGATAAATGTTTTTGACAACTTCAATGTCATCTTCGTCGCAGGTTTCAATGCCATTGTTTTTAAGCTCTTCTTTAAGCTGATTGTTTGAAATTTTTGCAAGAGAACTAACCTGCTTTTTTAAATTTTGGATTAAATCTTCTATGTCATACCATCTAGCGATTTCGGGATTTGCAAGAACTGCTTTTGAAAATCTTCCAGTCTGCGGCAGTATATCATAAATTACCGGATGTCCTGCAAGCTGTGCAAATGTTATGAAAGTCTGCACCTGTCCTTTTGCATCAAGCCCTGTCAGGTCGTAAATCTCTTTATCAAAAAGCTTTTCACTGACCTCGCTGCTTTTTGGAAGATAAGCGCACCCGAATTCTCTTGGATGAAATGGAATTAAATATATTGTCGTATTAAAAATTTCGTTTTGAATATTTCCGGTCGGGAGGATAAGGAGCTGCCTCAGCCAGTCCATAAACTTTCCGGTTTCTTTTGTTTTGTTTCCGTCTTTTAGGCCTGCAAGGTTAATTAATTTGATGTCATGTCCTTCTTTTTTTATCCATTCGGAATTTTTCACATTGTCGCGTGCCAGCACACTTATGCGCTTATCCTCAAATCGGAATTTGCCCTCATTAAATATATGGTTATCTATCCATTTGTACTGGAGGGCATAAAGAACTTCCGCATCGGTTAGTTCATCCAATGCTTTTATATAAGGAAAATTTAAATAGCCATATTTAAGCATGACATTTTTAAGATAAGTTTTTCTCTCATCAGAAATATTTTTTACGCCAAAGTGGTCGGATAATTTTGTGTAAATCTCATTTATAAGTACATCTTTTGGAGGATTTTTACCTTTTCGTCCAAACAAAAATTTTAACATTTAGACACTCCCTTCTTCCATTACTAAAGGATTATAGCACAATTTAAAAAAATCTTCTGTAAAAAAATATTAATTGTACTTTATACAATATTAGCTGATAGGGTAATGGATTAATTCATAAAGCTATCATTTAATAGTCATGTCGACATCTGAAAAGTTAATTTAAAAGTTTATTAAAAAGAGAGGTGAAAAATGGTACAAAATCTTCAAACTTCCGAACTCTGCATGAGCGGGCAAAAAGTTCTCAATATCATTATTGTTGAGGATTTCAAATTAACAAGAGTCGGGCTTCGATGCGCGCTTAATGAAAATCCGGATATGGAAGTTGTGGCAGAAAGCGAAGATGCTATTGAAGGTATTAAGCTTATTGAAAAATACAAACCCGATGTTGTTTTAATGGATTTGGGGCTTCCGGGCATGAATGGTATTGAAGCAATGATTAAAGTTAAAGAATTTGCTCCAGAAACAAAAATTATTGCACTTACATCTCATGACAGGGAAGAAGAAGTTATTGCGGCATTGAGTTCTGGTGCAAGCGCTTATTGTTTGAAGGATATTGATCCTCAAAAGTTAGCAGATGTCGTACGTGATGTATCAGTCGGGGTTTGCTGGATTGATCCTGTGGTTGCGCAAATGGCCCTGAATGCATTCCCAAAAGTTGATAACATCGGCTTTTTACCAAGTAAGTCGCATGGTGAAGGAAGGGTACCGCTTACTGAACGCGAATATGAGGTTCTGAAGCATCTTGTGACAGGGAAAAGTAATACTGAAATTGCAAAAGAACTTATTGTAAGCGTTCATACAGCAAAAGCTCATGTGTGTTCGATTTTGCAGAAAATGTGCGTGAATGACAGAGTTCAGGCTGCAGTCAAAGCTGTTAAAGAGGGCATGGTGTAATTTTTTGTTAAAAAAGCAGGATTGCAATCCTGCTTTTTTCATGTTATATTTAAGTAAGTAAATAGTATGAAAAATGCAAAAGGAGTAATAAGGTTGAAATTAAGATTTGACAATACTTTCCGGGGGGGGGGGGCAGCCTAAAACCTCCTTATTAACAGCTTTTGGAACTAATGGTTTTACTTTAGCTGAAGTCTTGATTACTATAAGTATAATTGGAATAGTTGCGGCAATTACATTACCCGCATTAATTCAACGAAATAATAATAAAGTAACAGAAGCTCGTCTTAAAAAATTTTATTCAGTTATTAATCAGGCAGTTATTCTTTCAGAGCTTGAAAATGGTGACAGAAAAGATTGGTATAGAGATTATTCAGGTGCCGTTATAGACCCCGACGGCAAACCTATTGAGGGTACTTCTGAGGCTGAGAAGTGGTTTATGCAGTATATCGGCAAGTATTTGAAAATTGTAGGCAAAGAGACTACTGATAGGGGAATGTTTATTGTATATTTTGAAGATGGTAGCGCCTTAATGCAATTAAACCATGGTACAACGCGTGACTGGGTGTTTTATCCACAAAAAGTTAAAAGATGTGTTGAAAGATATGGTTATCCTACATCTATTACTTCAGGTGGTTTAGGTGTTTGTGCTTTTGCCTTTGGGTTTGTACCTGGAAAACCCGGGCAAACACAAACAGAAGCAGAAGCGACAGGGTTTGGGTTTCTATATAATAAAGGTTTTGAGTCCTATACTTATGCATGGGATGGAAGCCGTGAATTCTTAATAGAGCACTGCAAAGATAATTCAACTAAGGGGGTCTATTGCACTATGCTTATCCAGCTTAATAACTGGCAAATTCCAAAAGATTATCCGCATAAAGTCAGTTATTAATCTTGTTTATTATTTCGATAACCTGTTTGGTAAGATTGTCATAATCACCATTATTGTCAATTATAAAATCCCAATTTTTTATGTTATCAAGACCTGTTTCTGTTATATCAGTTTCACCTATTAATTCCCCGCGTTTTGCTCTTGTTTCACGGGTTGCTTCAACTCTTATTGTTAAAGCGCCTGCATTTTTGAAAACCTCATATTCATGCGGAACTCTGACATCTGTGACAATTATATTTCCGTCCTGTTCAAGAATTTTTTTTAACCAGTAATCCGGGTCTTGTGAGCGGCCCCAATTACCTAAGTTTATTAAGTCTTGGCGATAGACGGCTTTATTTTTTTCTATTTCTTCATAAGAAAGTTTTTTTTCTTTTCCGTAAGTTATTTTTATAATATCGCCCATTGCGCAGCGTTTAAAATCTGGCATTTTTTCAAGCATAATTTTTGCCGCAGTATCCTTTCCAGAATACTGTTTGCCTGAAAATATAATTATTTTTTCTGCCATATTATCTCCTTTTCTTTAAAAATAACATAGAGAAAATGAAATGTGAATGTATTGATTTGTTATTTCTCTTTCACTTAATATTTGTAAACATAAAATTTGCAATTTTGCTATGTTGGTCGTAGTATGAAAAAAGCACGCGCCGCAAAAGTTACGGCTTGTGACTGCAAATGAGTGTAAATAGTACAATAATGGATGTGTTATGGCTTTAAACTTTCAAGAATTGGTTTTTAATTTACAAAAATTTTGGTCGGACTATGGCTGTATAATTCAGCAGCCTTATGATATCGAAAAAGGTGCTTCTACAATGAATCCTGCAACCTTTTTACGTTCCCTCGGGCCGGAACCCTGGAATACTGCAATGATTGAACCATGCAGAAGACCTACCGATGCAAGATACGGGGAAAATCCAAACAGATTAGGGCATTATTATCAGTTTCAGGTTATTTTGAAACCTTCTCCCGACAATGCTCAAGAGCTTTACTTGAAAAGTTTGGAGGCTATGGGTATAAACTTGAAAGAACATGACGTTAGGTTTGTTGAGGATAACTGGGAATCTCCGACTTTAGGTGCCGCTGGTGTCGGTTGGGAAGTCTGGCTTGACGGCATGGAAATTACTCAATTTACATATTTCCAACAGGTTGGCGGTTTGGAAGTTAAACCTGTTGCGCTTGAGTTAACTTACGGGCTTGAGCGTATTGCTATGTATTTGCAAAATAAAGCTTCAGTTTATGACATTATGTGGAATGATAAGCTAAAATACGGCGAAATCTTCTTACAAAATGAAATTGAACAGTCTAAATATAATTTCGAAGTTTCAGATGCTAAAAGCTTATTCACTATGTTTGACCTCTACCAGAAAGAAGTCGATAATTGTATTAGCGCAAAACTTGTCCTTCCTGCTTATGATTATGTTTTAAAATGCTCACATACTTTTAACTTACTGGATGCGAGAGGAGTAATCAGCAAGGATGAAAGAATTAACTTTATAAACAGAGTTAGAACAATGGCTTCTGCCGTTGCAAAATTGTACGTAGCTCAAAGAGAAGAACTTGGCTTCCCTCTTTGTAAATAAAATAAGGATATTTAATGGCAACTAGATTTGAACGTCCAACTTTATCAAAAAACTTTATTCAAAGATTAATTAGAATTAAAAACCCCGATGAAATGCTTGAAGCTGCAAAGGCTGACGGTTTGGAAAAAACTCTTGGCGTTTGGGATTTGATAATATTAGGCATTGGTGCAATTATCGGAAGCGGAATTTTCGCTATAGTCGGTATTGCCGCTGCCGGTGGTCCTGAAAGCGTTGGTGCAGGGCCTGCTTTAACTGTTTCAATGGTTCTGGCCGCTGTGTGTTGCGTTTTTTCAGCGCTTTGTTACAGCGAATTTGCGACAATGATTCCAGTGTCGGGCGGTGCTTATATTTATACATTTGCTACACTTGGTGAATTTGCAGCGTGGATGGTTGGCTGGGTTTTGATGCTTGAATATGCAATCGGATTTATTGCGGTTGCTTGTGCCTGGTCAAATCACTTTATACAATTCCTGCAAGGGTTTTCAAAATATCTTCCAGCGTGGATTGCAAATCCGCCGGTTTATCTTGTAAATGATGTCAAATCAGCTACAAAAATTCTTTTAGACAGCGGTGTTGACCCTCATTCGGTTATTCCTACAATATTTGGTATGCCAATTTGTATAAACATTCCTGCAATTGCAATTATTATTGCAATGACATTAATTTTGATAAGAGGAACAAAGGATTCAACAAAAATGGCAGCTGTAATGGTGGCTGTTAAAATAGGCGTAATAGCATTATTTGTAATTGCCGGAGCATTCTTTATTAAGCCTGAGAATTGGACGCCTTTTGCTCCAAATGGGTTTGAAGGAATTTTCATGGGCGCGTTTATAATTTTCTTTGCATATATCGGCTTTGACGCTCTTGCTACTGCTGCCGAAGAATGTAAAAATCCACAAAAAGATTTGCCAATTGGTATTATTGGTTCCTTAATAATTACAACTATTGTTTATGTCCTTGTTGCGCTTGTAATGACTGGTATGCAGGCAACACAAGGGACTGTACCTGCTGGATTTTTAAAAGCTCCGATGGCATATGCAATGACAACAATCGCTCATCAAAATTGGGCAGCAGGACTGATTTCAATCGGTTCTCTGGCTGGTTTAACTTCTGTTCTTCTGGTACTTCAGATGGCTGCAACAAGAATTCTGTATGCTATGAGCCGTGATAATTTTATTTCAAAAAGATTTCAGAAATTGCACCCGAAATTCCATACCCCGCACGTTTTGACATGGACGGTAGCTTTGCTTTCAGTTATCGGAGTTCTCACACTTGATTTGAATGTTGCTGCAGAACTCTGTAATTTCGGAACATTCACATCTTTCATAATCGTGTGTGTCGCAGTATTAATATTACGTAAAACAGATCCTGACAGACCTCGTCCGTTTAAGGTTCCTTTTGCGCCTGTTACACCAATTTTAGGAATTCTTTGCTGCGGCGGTTTGATGGTGTATTCAATGAAGTTTTTAACAACTTCAGCGCTTCTCTTCCCGCTTTGGCTTGGAATTGGTGCGTTTATATACTTCTTCTATGGTTACAGAAAAAATCGTTATAAAGAAAACGAAATTCACAAGGAGAAAGTTGAACAGCGCCGTCTTGAACTTCAAAAATAGTTAAGCGGCAGTTATCTACGCGGCTCAAAAGCCTGCCGAATTTATAAGATAGTAAAATTGGAAATTGAAAATGATTAAAAGTATAATTACAAACGCATTAAAGAAAAAAAGTCCTGACGAACTTATAGCAACAAGTAAAAAGTCAGAATTGAAAAAGACCTTGAATGTTTTTGACCTTATCGTAATTGGTATTGGCGCAGTTGTCGGCACCGGAATTTTCACAATTGTCGGAAGCGCAATTCAGGGTGGTCCTGAAGGTGTAGGTGCGGGGCCAGCGATTATAATTTCAATGATTTTGGCTGTTGTTGCCTGTATATTTTCAGCACTTTGTTATAGTGAAATCGCTGCGATGATACCGGTTGCCGGAAGTGCCTACACATATACTTATGCAACAATGGGCGAATTTATGGCATGGATGGTCGGATGGATTTTGATGCTGGAATATGCAATCGGAAATATTACGGTTGCGAGTGCTTGGACCGGTTACTTCACACAGCTTTTAAAAGGTTTTAAACAGGTTCTTCCAGATTTTATTGTGCAATTTCCGATTTGGCTTAGAATGGATTACCGTTCTATAGCTGCTATTTGCGACAAATACGGAATGGATATTCATGATAAAATCCCTTATCTTTTCGGACATATACCAGTTGCAATGAATTTGCCGGCAATGGCAATTGTGCTTGTTCTGACAATGCTTTTAATTAAAGGCGTGAAAGAATCCACAAGATTTGCCGGTATTATGGTTGGTGTTAATTTGCTTATTATAACCTCATTCATACTTGTTGGCGCGTTTTATGTGAAGCCTGAAACTTGGGTGCCGTTTGCGCCGAATGGCTTTAGCGGCGTGTTTATGGGTGCGTTTTTGATTTTCTTTGCATATATTGGATTTGACGCAATCTCAACAACAGCAGAAGAAACCGAAAATCCACAGAGAGATTTACCGATTGGTATTTTGGGAACTTTGTTTATCTGTACTGTATTGTATATTGGTGTTGCGCTTGTTTTGACAGGAACTGTTCCGTTTGGACAAATAGATACTCAGGCTCCAATTGCGCATGCTATGAGATTTATTGGAAAAGATTGGTTTGCAGGTTTAATTTCAGTCGGCGCACTTTGCGGGTTAACATCAGTCTTATTAATTTATCAGCTTGGTACAACGCGTATTTTATATGCAATGAGCCGCGACAGATTTTTGCCGAAATCTTTAAGATTAATACATAAAAAATTCAGAACTCCGCATGTTTTGACCTGGATAAGCGGTATTATAGTAATTTTGTGTTCGCTGTTTATGGATTTGAACATTTCGGCTGAACTTTGTAATTTTGGTACGTTTACATCGTTTATTGTTATTTGTATTGCAGTATTAATTCTTAGAAAAACAGATCCTGACAGACCGCGTCCGTTCAAAGTTCCATTTTCTCCGGTATTTCCGGTACTTGGTATTATTACCTGCGGCGGGCTGATGGTTTATTCAATGAAATTTTTGACAACATCATCTTTATACTTCCCGTTGTGGCTTTTAATTGGTCTTGCAATTTATGCAGGCTACGGCTATGAACAGAAAAGACTTGAAGAAAAACAAAAAGCTCAAAGAATCATAAAACAACCTAAAGTTGAAGTGTAATATTGAAACAAATACAAATTGAAGACAGGCTGAAAATGTTAATTAATTTAAAGGAGTGCTAGTATGAAAAAGCAAGCTATGATTGGATTTCCAGGGGGGGGGGGCACCCGCAGAATACGCTCCTGAATGGTTTTGAAATAAATCCGTTGTTAAAAGCTCAAAAATATGATGATATGACAAATATATTATGTTTTAAGAAAATGAGCTTAATGACAAGATTTATAGGTGAAGTGCGGAGTTTTACACATTGCACGATAACGAATAAGAAAAAATATGCATTTACAATGGCGGAAGTCCTGATTACTTTGGGTATTATAGGAATAGTAGCTGCGATTACTCTGCCATCTGTAATTGGTAAATACCAGAAAAAAGTTACTGCAGAAAAATTAAAGAAGTTTTATTCTGTGATTACAAATGCTGCAAATCTTTCTGAGTATGAAAACGGTGATATGTATTATTGGGATTTTCCAAAACAACCTTACTCTGATGATACAATTAAGTTTTTTAGAAAATATTACTTACCATACTTAAAAGATGCAAAAGAGTGTAATACAAGCAACTGTTTTACTCAGGAAAATTATAGAGTAAGGCAATTAAACGGGAATTCAGCATCAAATTTATATCAAAATAATTATCTGGTAAAGACAAATGATGGTATGTATATATTTTTACATTCAAATTCGCCAAATAAGTATTTCTGGATGTATGTAGATATAAACGGACATCAAAAGCCAAATCAAATCGGATATGATGTTTTTGTATTCGATATTTATGGATATCCGAATATTAATAATCGTAAAAATTATAGAATAAAATTTTGGGGACATTATTTAAAAGATGAAGAACTTGTAAAACCTACAAATTATGGTTGTATTAAAACCTCTCCAGAATATTCGGGTTTTAATTGCGGTGAATTAATAATGCGTAATGGGTGGGAAATCCATTATAATTATCCTTGGTAAACAATTATTAAATTATCCTCTAAGTTATTGAAAATAAAATTTGAGCAAATAGAATAAGTGTAGGAGTAACGCATATTCCGTAGTGCGTTAAAGTTATTACATAGCCAGTGTCGTGTTTTTATTATGTAAACTTTAAATATTAAGAGGGTTAAATAAATATGATTAAACTAAATTGTAAAAATGCTGATGCTCGGGTGATTGGGGAGGAGAACGGTCTTCATCTGGAGCAGGAATTTAACGAGTATAAAGATAAAATCGTCAGCATAATTGCAGATTTAAACAAACGTAAGGATAAAAACGGACAATGGCTTCAATGGATGAATCTGGGCTATAATGAAGAAACTCTCTGGTATGTAAAAGAATATGCCGCAATGGTTAAGGGTCGTTTTGACAATATTCTTGTGCTCGGGATTGGCGGGTCGGCTTTGGGCGGAATTGCGGTTACAGAAGCACTTTTAAAGCCTTATTGGAATTTGTTATCTGAAGAACAAAGAAATGGCATGCCAAGGATTTTCTTTCTTGATAATATTGACCCTGACACTATGAACGGTCTTTTTAATGCATTGGATTTGAATAAAACGCTCGTAAATGTGATTACCAAATCCGGCGATACTGCTGAAACCATGTCACAGTTTATGATTGTGAAAGACCGCCTTGAAAAAGAACTCGGAGACAAATATCGTTATAATATTGTTGCCACAACTGATAGTAAAACAGGGATTCTAAGACAGATTTCCGAACAGGAAGGTTACAAAACTTTTGTTGTTCCTGATGATGTCGGCGGACGATTTTCTGTTTTCTCTGCTGTTGGACTTTTACCGTTTGCGCTTGTTGGGATTGATGTTGATGAAATCATTAACGGTATTAAGGACATGGACTTGGCGCTTAAAAATACCGATATTCACGAAAATATTGCAGCTCAAAATGCTTTAATTCATTACTTATTAGATAAAAAGAAAGGTAAAAATATTTCAGTTATGATGCCGTATTCAAGCCGCTTGAAGTACGTAGCTGACTGGTATGTGCAGCTTTGGGCAGAATCTCTGGGAAAAAATAAAGATAAAGACGGCGTTGATGTAAACATAGGTCCGACTCCCGTAAAGGCTTTGGGGGCAACTGACCAGCATTCTCAAATTCAACTTTACAATGAAGGCCCGAATGATAAAATTATAAACTTCATTCGTGTTGAAAACTTTGATACAACGCTTGAAATACCTAATATTTTTGAATACACCGGAATAGGTTACCTTGGGGGAAAATCAATAAATCAGCTTATCAATGCCGAGGCTGATTCAACAAGAGTTGCGCTTGCAGATTATGGAAGGCCGACCGTGACTATTTCTATTGAAAAAGTCGATGGTTATAATATAGGTCAACTGCTCTATATGCTGGAGGTTCAAACTGCTATTGCAGGCGAGTTATATAATATTAATGCTTTTAATCAGCCCGGTGTTGAGCAGGCAAAAAATTATACATATGCACTTATGGGAAGAGCCGGCTATGAAGATAGTGCACAAACTCTCCAGACAAAAATGGCAGCCGCAGTATAATTAATAAATTTATCACTAATAAATAAAGGCTTGAAAATTTTCAAGTCTTTATTATATTATTTAAAGAGGGATATTTATAAGAACTTTAATGAAAATTTTAAACCAAAAAATACTGTCACTAATTTTAATTACTTTTGTCCTAATATTTTCAAAAAATACAGGGTTAAATAGTGATATGGTTTTTGCTGACACAACTTTAAAAACAGGAATTTCATTAATTGAAAATGTCCCAACAGGATTGTTTGGTACCTGGCGTGTTGCAGCTGTTTTGAAAACAACAGACAGCCCGGAAGTTTTTCGTTCAAAAAGTGCAGATTTGTGGAACTTATCAAGGAATGACAGCGTCATGAATTTAACAAATCCTTTTACTGGAGCTTCAGCTGATTTGTCGGTTGAATTTGTAAAAGGTAATGTGATAAAATTCACGAAAGAAGGAGTGTCAGACAACAAAAAGTTGACGGATACGGTTGAATTGAAGCTTAACGGCAATAAATTTACCGGTGTTAACCGTTTGACTTTGCAAACTATTTCTCCGGCTGGCGGGGTGATTACAAAAACTCAAAATGCAGAATATGTGCTCGTTGGAGAAAAGATTTCAGGAATGAGTGTATTGGAAAAATGAGGATAAATTATGCAAAGTTATGAATTTGATACAGTTATTTTAGGTGGAGGCCCGGCTGGACTGAGCGCAGGTATATATGCAAGCCGTGGTGCGGTTTCAACCGCAATTCTTGATGTTTCAATGATGGGCGGGCAGCCGTCAAATTATTTGGAACTTGAAAATTATCCCGGATTTCCTATAATTGGCGGCTATGATTTGATGGAGAAGTTTGAAGAACATGCTGACAAGTTTGGTGTTCAAAAATTTCCGATGCAGGAAATTGAAAGCTTGGATTTGAAATCTACTCCGAAAGTTATCGTTACTAAAGAAGCGGAATTCAAAGCAAAAACGGTGATTATAGCCTGCGGGGCACAGCCAATGAAATTAGGTGTTCCCGGTGAAGCTGAATTCGTAGGGCGCGGTGTAAGTTACTGTGCGGTTTGTGATGGTGCTTTTTACAAGGATAAAGTTGTTGCAGTTGTTGGAGGCGGAAATGCAGCGGTTGAAGAAGCTATGTATTTGACAAAATTTGCTAACAAAGTTTATGTGATTCATCGTCGTAACGAACTTCGTGCAGACAAAATTGTTCAGGAACGTGCGTTCAAGAATGAAAAAATTGAATTTATCTGGGACAGCGTTGTGAAAGAAATAAAAGGTGAGGATTTGGTTCACACTGCAGTTCTTGAGAATGTAAAATCAGGCGAATGTTCAAATTTGCAGATAAATGGAGTATTCCCATATATAGGAATGGTTCCGAATGTTGAAGGTATTTCAGGACAAGTTGAGCAAGATGCCAGCGGTTTTATCGTTACTGATGCAACTATGAAAACATCTGTAGACGGTGTTTTTGCAGTTGGTGATGTCCGGAAAACTCCATTAAGACAGGTAATTACAGCAGCGGCGGACGGGGCAGTCGGTGCAGTTTATGCTGTTAAGTACCTCGAAAGCTTGAAAGATGTTCCGCAAACTGTTTAAAATTTCAAACCTTACAGACGTAAAATGAAAGAGCCGAAAGGCTCTTTTTGTAAATATAAGTTTACAAAATAACAAAATTCATATTTATGAGTTTTTATGCTTTTGTAGTTAGGAAAGGACACTCTGAATGAACATTAATTCAAAATTAAATCTTATTCATGCCCAAAACTGTAATCAAAAGACTGCAGTTCCAGCATTTGGTAAAAAGTACCCGTTTAGTGATGTAATGACAATTATGTCAGGAACATATGCCCATAATGAAGCCTCAGTAAGCAAAACTGTTGAGGAATTGCTTGGCAGAAAAGGCAGGAACCAAATGGAACAATTTTTGGATTTTCTTAATGTAGGCAATAAACTTAACAAAAAATATCCAGAATTAAAACAATATGCAGATTCTTTTTATAATGCTGTAAATAAAAATAGCCAAAACCCATTTTCTATCACTAAAGAAGATGCCGCAAGGGTTATTGCAAAAGAAACAGAAAAATACGGAAGTAAATTTATTGATGTTGAAATATAGTAATTTTTTGCAATATAAGAGAATACGGACCAGTTTTTGGTCTGTATTTTTTTATAAAAAAAAGTTGCCTGAAAATAGGCAACATTAAATAAACACGAGGATATTAAGAGAGAGAGAGTATAAAAATCTTTTTCTTTATTTCGTCCTAGATTAGAACATCTTTTATATTTTCTTTATTGTTTTACCAATTATAATTTTTTGATTTCCCTTACATTTATATAAAGTATTTTTGTCTTTAAAAATTGACTTTTCTTTTTGATTTTGTTACAACCTTGTAACAAATCCTATAAATGGTTGTATTTTTTGTAAAGTTATTGTCATATGCTAACCTAAATGTTATAATATTAACCAAGAAGAATTGAGAGGAATAATAGTGGAAAGCAGTTTTGATATAGTTGCATTTTTGGAAAGAGCTGTTGCAATCGGAGCTTCGGATATTCATTTGGCGGTTAATGAATACCCTGCAATAAGAAAAGATGGTAAAATTATAAAAATTAACATGCCAATGTTAACAGAAACCGATATTGATGAAGCTCTTAGTGCAATTCTTCCTGCAAGTGTAAATAATAATCATCTTGATAATGTCTATGATTTGGATTTTGCATACGAAATCCTAGGCTGTTCTCGTTTCCGTGTGAATTTAAGCAGGCAGCTCGGAAGATATTCACTTGTTATAAGAACTATCCCTTATGAGATTAAAAATGTTGCTGAATTGCATCTCCCAAAAGCTATTGAGCAATTCTCGAACCAGAATAATGGTCTTGTTCTAATTACAGGCCCTACAGGAAGTGGAAAATCAACTACTATTGCTGCTTTGATTGACTATATAAACCTCAATTATCCTAAGCATATTATTACAATTGAAGATCCTGTTGAATTCATTTTCAGCAACAGAAAATCTATTGTATCGCAGCGTCAAATAGGAGTTGATACCCGCTCATTCCCTGATGGTATTAAATATGCCCTGAGACAAGATCCGGATGTCATATTTATTGGCGAGATTCGTGACAGAGAAACAATTGTGAGTGCATTGAAGGCTGCTGAAACAGGACACCTTGTCTTTGCAACAATACACACAAACGATGCAGTTCAAACCGTAAACAGAATTGTAAATATGTTTGAACCATCTGATAGACAATTTGTTCGTGCTCAAATTGCTCAAATTCTTAGAGGTACAATTTCTCAAAGGCTGGTTCCTCTTCAGGATTCAATGGGAAGACGTCCGGCTTGCGAACTTTTGGTTGTGACTTCTACGGTAAAAGATTTCATTGAAAAAGATAAGCTTGAAGAGGTTTATGACCTTGTTAAAAAAGGCTCTTTTAACAACATGATTACAATGAACATGTCTTTGTATTCTTTATATACAGAAGGTTTTATTACGGAAGAGACAGCATTAGAATATTCTGACGATAAAAATGAACTCAGACAGATGTTCCGTGGAGTATTCCAGGGGACAGCTCCCGGCAACAGGGATAAACAATAGGATGAATAATTTTGTAACAGATGCTATTAATCTTAAGTCTTATAACTTAAGTGAGGCTGATAAAATTATTGTTATGTATTCTCGCGAAAAAGGCCTTATTCGTGGTGTTGCAAAAGGTGTGAAAAAGCCAAAAAGCAAGCTTGGGGCCCGCATGGATTTGCTTGTTGCAAATAAACTTATGCTTTATAAGGGTAAGAATTTAGATACTATTTGCCAGGCTGAAGCTTTAAATACATTCACAAGGACGCGGCAGAATATGGATAAAATTTTTTACTCTATTTATGTCAGCGAAGTTGTAACAAATTTTGGTGTTGAAGATGATCCTTGTTCAAATGAAATTTTTGAACTGCTTTATCAAACTCTCGACTGTATTGCAAAATCATCGGGCAAGGTAGAGGTTATGATTGCAGTATTGAAATTTCAGATTAAAATGATGGCATTGTCAGGTTTTGGTATTGAATTGAATACATGCTTAAAATGTGGATGTGAAATTCAAAATGATAATATGTATTTTTCATCCAATCGTGGTGGCGTTGTTTGTAAAAACTGCAGCGATATTTCTGCGGGTTATGTGCTTATGCACAGTAAAATAAGAGATTTTCTTAAAGAACTGGAGAGAACAGACTTTTTTGAACACAGTTCCTATGAAGAAAAGGCAACAGAGAAGATATGTACTGTTTGTTTTGAGCTTCTGAAGGGATATATTAATCTTCATTCTCCTCGTAAATTTAATTCAACGGAAATTCTGCAAGAAATAAGTTAGAGAATTTATCTGATTAAAGATTTGTTTATTACTGGAGCATTGGCTAAACACGGGAAGCTTTCTTTGAATAAAGAAAATTCGCCGCAAGAATAGCTTACCGGCTGATGAATATGTTTTTCTCCTGCATTAATTTATAGTTGATGAGCAACAGGAGAAAAAAATGAAGAGAATTGTATTATTACTGGTATTACTCTTAATCAGTTCAAACGCATATACAGAAGCAAGAGTTATCAGAACTTATCGGCCAATTCCGTACAACAGAGGGTTTAATCCTTTTGTGCGGCCGTCTTCGTCATATTTTGGTATAGGTCGATATAATTTCAATAACGGATATTACGGCAATTACTACAATAGATATAATAATTACAATAATAATTGGAGGAATAGCCGCTATTATTATCCTACACGCTATTATAACAACAATTATCCGAGGCCGACTTATAACAATTACTATACACCACAGAATGTAAACGCTTTTGACAAGTTCCATAATATGAATAGAACGATTCACCGCTATAACTCTTCTCCAGCAAGAATTTACAGGCTTAATCGTTCTGAAGTTGCAAGTAGTATAAAACCTGTTTCTTACACAACGGATGTGAACAAAAAAGATCCCAGGCTTTCTCTTGTTGAGAAAAATATATATGGCAAATCTTTTGACCATCAAGAGATAAATCTCCGTCTTAACAGACTTGAGAAATCCATGTTCAATAAAACATATCCTTCTCTTAGTAATGAAGAAAGAATTGAAAATCTTTTCGTAAATTATAATAAAGAGCTTCAAAATGCAATTCCACAAGAATTATCGGAACTTGAAAAAAATGTTTTTAAAAAAACTTACGAAAAGGAAGATGATTTAAGCAGGGTTTCCCGCCTTGAAGCCCAGGTTCTCGGTGCAATCCAGCAAGGAAATCTAAATAAGCGCGTAGATGTATTAAAAGATGCAATAGCTTCTTCGCAATATTCTTCTCCATACGGAACCTGCTATGGAGGCTACATGCCTCCAATGAATACCAATAAAGGTATAAAAAATACTCTAAGCCGTCTGGGCGATATGTTCGGTATGGGTTGTCCTACTGGCTTTTCTCCGCAAATTCCTCCGTATGATACTTATCATTTTGACATGCAAGATGGAGGAAATTCAGAGTTTTACAGAGACAATTACGGTTATTACTATAATAATACCAACCGAGCTACAGGTACCGGAATACAAATTCTTGACTAAATGAAAATTTTCATTAAATTAATATCATACAAATAGATGTTTGCTGCACTTTTAAAATAAAAGATAATCATATTAAGAAAGTGTAGCAAATGCCTTTTAGATACCGACTGCAAAAAGTACTTGATTTCAGAATCAGAAAAAAAGAAGAACAGCTTATGGTTGTTCAAAAGGCTCAGCAAGAAGTATTTATTGCAGAAGAAAATATCCGGAAAAATAACGAAGAAATCCGTCAAACGCAGATAAATATGCGTCAGGCTGACCCGATGATGTATGAGACCTACGACAATTATCTTATATTCCTTTGGGACAAGGCGGAAAAGCTTGAACAGATTCGCGCGGAAGCTCAAAAAGTTCTGGATATGGAGAAAGCAAAACTCGTGAAACTGGAGCAGGCTGTCAAGGTTTTGGAAAAACATAAAGAGAAGAACCGCGAGGCCTATCTGGAGGAAGAGAAAAAAGCAGAATTAAAACAATTTTCAGAACTCGGAGTTCAGAGATTCTTCAACCAATCTAAAGAACGGCAGGAAGAAGAAGACCGGGAAATTTTAAAACAGTTGGAACAACTGGAGGAAGGTTTATAAAATGAATATCGATACATCAAGCTTAACGCAAAATAACGAGATGGCAAATTATCTGGCCTCCTCCCAAACTTTTAGGACGAACACAGGTAATACTGCTTTTAAATCCCAGTTTAATTCTTTGTCCGAGGCGTCTGAGACAAAAACAACCGAGCCTTCTTCTGAAAAATCAGAAGCGAAAACT
The DNA here is from genome assembly GCA_003150395.1 of Candidatus Gastranaerophilales bacterium. Taxonomy (GTDB): domain Bacteria; phylum Cyanobacteriota; class Vampirovibrionia; order Gastranaerophilales; family Gastranaerophilaceae; genus Scatenecus. The sequence continues at coordinate 51,837 of QAMI01000039.1, forward strand.
GAGAAAACCGATCAAACTAAATCAAAAGAAACCTCTTCTAAAGAAGAGGATACAAAAGTTTCTGAAAAAAAAGGTGAAAAGGCTGAAAAAACTGAACAAAAGCAAGAGAATACAGTAAAAGAGGAAAATAAAGAGCAGCCAGGCCAGCAAAATGCCAACCAACAAAACGGACACCAGCAACATCATGAAAACCAGCTTTTATCAGAGGAAATCGCACAGATGTTGAAAATTAATGCAGGCTCAAAATTAGGTCAAGTAAATTCTATTCAGAATATGACTTTTACCTCTGAAATAAGCAAAGATGTTTATACAGAAAAACCTGCATTAGATTACAGTACAATATCAATGAGCGATGATGATGCACAGTTTTTCGCAAATCTTGTGACAAAAACTGATATGTCAATGCAGAGTATTGCTTCTGAATTTCAAAAGTCACTTGATGTTTCAGATGTTCAAAATGTTCATAAAACAGCTAAAGTTTCAGCTGCCTTGATGGAAGCCTTATCAGAATCAATGAAAACTAATAAAGCTTTCAGAATAGATTTTGATAAAGATGTTTCTGTTGTTATGAGAGTGGATAAAAACGGAAATCTTAATGCAAACTTTATTCCTGGAGACAAAGCTGTGGAGGCTTATTTGAGAAATAATATCTCTTATCTTAAACAGCGCTTTGACGAACAGGATTTGCCGTATAATGAATTAACCTACAGCAAACATCGTAACCAAGAGCAGAATGAAAAACGCAACAACAAGGAGAAAGACCATGAATGATTCCTACACAACCGCGCTAAATACTCAGAAATCAACGCAGAACTGGATGGATGTTATTGCGCATAACATGACAAATATTTACACGCCGGGTTTCAGAGAACAGCAGGTAAACTTCAAAACCTTTCTCGGCGGTGCAATAGCCGATGACTATGATAAAAAAACAGGGCAAGGAAAATCAACTCCCGGTACCTCAAATGATAACTTATTCCTTGAGGGTAAAGGTTTTTTTCTTACAAAAACAGCAGAAGGCAAAAGTGTTTATACTCGTTTAGGCGAGTTCAAATTTGACGGTGAAGGTGTTTACAGAGCTAAAAATGGTAATACTGTTCAAGGTTATATTTTGAATGATAAGGGCGAGATTATGCAGGGGACAAAATCCGTATCTCAGGATTTGTATGAACAGACTGCTTTGAAAGGCGGTTCGCTTGATATTCCGACGACAAATATCAAAATGTGGATTGATCCTGCTAATGGCAAGTATTTGGGCAAGTATGATGATTATGAAATAAAAGAAGACGGAACAATTTATGGAAAAGCTGACGGCGGCAAAAGAACAGTTCCGCTTTATCGTGTGACAACCCGTAATTTCCATAATTCAGCAGCTTTGTATGAAATTAAGGAAGGCTATTTTATTGAAACGGAAGCCTCCGGAAAACCGCTTCTTGGTGTAGGTCAAATACGTTCAGGGCTTTTGGAAATGTCAAATGCTGACTTTAAAGGTAATATTTCGTATTTCCAGATGGCGAAACTTCAGATGGAAATTTCAAATAAACTTGTTTCTACAAATAAAGAGCTGTTAGAAGAAGCTTTGAGGCTTGTAGGAAGCTAATTTTCAATATACTATAAATTAAACTCCATTTTACAAAGGAACTTTATTTCTAAGTTCCTTTTGCTTTATTTATATGTTTTTAACGGAGTTTGCTGGATTTGTTCAAGGATTTTAATGATTTCTTCTGATAAATCCTCTTTCCCTGAAATATTAATTTTTACAAGATTAGCAAACTCTGATTTTTTAAACTCATGAAGCCCTCTATGCTTGAAAATCTCTTCTAGCTTTTTAACTGTCGGAAGGTTTTCCTCCAAAATGTTTAAATCCACAAGAGAAATATTTTCAAAAGCATAATTTAAGGTTCTTTCAAGTAAATTTCGCGTCAGCAAATCCTCAAACTCTCCGCAATTCAATATGTAAACTCTGTCACAAGAACGCAATTTTAAATTAATTAAATCAAGATTTTCTGAAGCATCCTTATCCAAAAGCACAAATATCGGCAATTTCAGTATCTCTGACAATTGGTAATATGTTTTTACAACCTGATTTTTACCGCCTGCTGAAATTATATGAATACCTTTTTTCTCAAAATCTTCTCCATAAATCCGCGCAAATTCAGGCAGCAGTGTTTCTTCAGTTATTCCTTCACAGATAATAACTTTTTCCAGTGGAAAATGAAGTGACTTTTTTTCACGTAATGAAATTATTTCACTGGATGAGGTTAATTCTTTTAGCCATAGTAGATTTTTAACTTCATTTTCTGATAAAAGTGTTAAAAACCCTTTGTAATTAATTCTATTTTTAAGTAATTGCTCTGTTTCAGGGCTTATTATGAAAACAGATTTTTCATAATCATAAAGTTTTTGATTTATAAGTAAATCCCCGTCAGACTTGATATTAAGAGTTTCCAAAGAGAAATTAATGATTTTTTCTGCCAATTCCTTTAAAATCGAATAATCAAGTTCATCAAGTTCTAATTTTTTGAATTTTGGGGCAATCAGATTGTTTGTGAGAATATCTTTAAAAACCCTTAAATACTTGGTTTCTGTATTTTTAAACCTGGTGAGTCTGTCAATTGAAATTTTAAGCTGCTCTATTGTTAGCGGTTTTATTTTAATCTTTTCCAATATTTCCTCATTGTTACATTTGTTAACTTTTTTCATTATCCACTGGCAATTTTTTTGAGTTATTGTTGTTTATATAAATAAGTGGAGTGAAAATAGTGTATTCAGTAGGTGTAAATTCTCGACAATATAATTATAACACAACCGAACGTGTTAAGACTTCTGCTGTGAAAAAAACTTCCTCACAGCCGGAAATTGTTACAAGTTCTTATGTCTCAAATCCTATAATTAATACAATTCCGTTTAATCCTTCCTTTACAGCTTCTGCTCTTCGAACCAGAATGAACAGCCAGGAGGAAAAAAATAAATATAATACAATTCTTTCAGCCCTTGATAAAAACTCTAAAAAACAGATGAAAGAACTGTTAAAATCAGGAATTCTGCTCAATTCGAATTCTAATGACAAGTCAACCGTGCTCGATAACTTATATAAAATAGCAACAAAAGAACGCGCAACCGGACTTCCAAAAGAGATTATTCTTAAAGATACAATAACTACGCTTGCAGATCCGCATGTTATAACGCAGCAGTTTGGTGATATACCTAAAGAAATGAAAAGTGAATTAATTGATACATACATGTCTGATCATAAAATGGACAAGGATAAGTTAATTCCGCGAAAGCTTGCACAACTTGATATTGATGTTGAACATTCAGGCACATGCGTTGCTTCAAGTATTGAGTTTAATCTTGCCAAGAAAATGCCTGCAGAATTTGCAAGATTTGTTGAAGGCATAACATCCCCGCGGATGGCAGTTGATAAAACAATTCAGCTTAAAAATCTGACTGATAACACTCTCGATTCAATCTGGCTTTTAAATGCTTTTGAAGTTCCTTATAAAATGGATGATTTTAATCAAGCACATTTAACCTTTGCTCCAGACAAGAATGCCTATATCAGAGCAAAAATCCAGGTTGCAAATCGTGATGGGAATGAACGTTCTGTGGTGGATGCTTTAATGCAGGGAACTTTAATGCAAATTGGTTCTCAACAGACATATGATTCTTTGAGCGACAAACGCAAAGGGAAGTTCAACCAAAATGACAAAGGCTTGATTGAATTTGAAAAAACCTTCACAGAGTCAGTCGTCGAAGATAAAAACAAGATTTCAGTAACTTACCAAACCGTAGACGACAATGCAAGATTAATTGGTTATGAAACAGATTTCGATACAATGAAACGCCAGATTTCAGATGCATTGAAGCTTGGTGAAAACGTTATTATCGGATATACACAAATTAATCCTGACAACGAAATTATAAACGGTCATGAAATAACAATAATCGGTGAAAAATATGATAAAAATGGAAAATTAATTTATATTTGTAATGACACTGATGATGACATACCTAACGCAGTTGAATACAGCGCTGAATATTTACTTCCTAAAATTCACCATGCAGGCCTGCCGCAGGAGGTTGTGAAAGATGATGTAAAACTTGTAGAAAACTGGGTTGAAGGTTTTAACAGCTTCAATCAAATGAGAAAAAAAGCTGCTGATAAGCAAGTAGAAAAGAATGCTGCTTAAAGCTTTGTAACAAAAATTTTAAATAAAAGCAATTTTTATTTTGACAGACGTTTAAGGTATTAGAAAACAGGTTAGTGAAATGAATAATTACAACATATATCCCAAAACAAATATATTAAATCAGTATTTGTCAAAATCTCAGCAAATGCCTCAATCGGATTCCGACAAAAAGAAACCTGCTCCGCTAAAGACAAGCATTTTTTATGTAAATGATGTCCACGGAAAAATGACTAACATGGAGCGTATTAAAACAGTTTCTGATATATTTGACAAAAGCAAAAAAAACGAAAACACCGCAAAATTAAAACTCGCCTCAGGTGATATTATTCTAGGTGCAAACTTTATCTCAAATATGGTTGCAAATAAATTTTTAAATTGGATCGGCGTCACTGCAAATGCTCTCGGAAACCATGAGCTTGACGTTGTTCCAAGCAAACTTGCTGAATTAATGAAACAAGCGGATTACAAATTGCTTGCTATTAATGCTTCAGTTGATCCCCAAAGTCCAATGGCCGGACGCATAGGGAAATCTATTATAGAAGAACATGACGGACAAAAATTCGGAATTATAGGTATTGCTCCTTCAGATATGGCTGAAAGGGTTAAACTTAATGATTCAGTTAAAGATATAAAAATTGATGACTTTGAGACTACGTTAAAAAAAGTTCAGGAGGAAGTGAATAATCTTCGCTCTCAAGGCATAAATAAAATAATCCTTCTTTCTCATAGCGGCTTAAAGCATGATAAGCGTTTGGCTCAAGAAACCGAAGGTGTAGACATAATTCTTGGCGGTCATTCTCATGATATGGTTAAAGAAGTAAAAGACGGCGAAAATCTTTTAATGTCAAAATCCGGTGAACCTGTAGTTATTACGCAGGCCGGAAAAGATGGCGAAAATGTAGGGGTTTTAAATGTTGAATGGACTGATGATGGCGTTTTGACAAAAGTTCAAAATAATGTGATTAATACAAGAATGTTTAATCGTACGCTTCCCTCAAGAACCGCCGTTGAAGAAATAATCGGCAAACCGCAAATCCTCGGAAATGTTTCTTATGCAGACAAAGAACCTTCAAACAGGCTTATTGCAAACAATCCTCATGGGGATTTAATTGTTGATGCTATGCGAAGTGAACTTGGTACGGATATTGCAATTCTTAATGCAGGAAACATTCGCGGACACTTTGACGTAGGTAAAATTGATTCAAGATTGGTTAACGACGTGACTCCTTTTGAAGATAAAATGATGATTGGCAATTTATCTGAAGTTGATATTGTTAACGCAATCAAGGTGGGTGCTAAATCTCTTACTACACACAATTCAAAACCTGGTATTCTATTAATTTCAGGCATGAACTATACTCTTAATGACAAAGGTGAACTGCTTTCTTTAGAATATGTTGACAAGAATGGTAATAAACAGCCGATAGATATAAATAATCCAAATCCTAACCGAAAATTTAGTTGTGCTATGGATGACTTCTTTGCAACAGGCGGTGATAATTACCTTCCTACAAATGAAAAGCCGGATTTTGTTGTTAAAAAATTCAACTTAGATAAAAACAAACTGGCATGCGATTATATTAAAAAATTTGATAAGCCAATAGAAATTAGAGATGATCAGCGTGTTAAAATTGTTAAATCCTAATAATCGTATTGTTCTCGTGAGTTCAGGTATTCTTTGACAAAGTTAAGCGAGGACTGCACAATACGGGTTACGCGTGAAGGGGAAAGCCCGATTTGCGTTGCAATGTCTTTTACCTGCATGTTCCTGTAAAATCTGTATTCAACAACAGTTCTTTCTTTTGGCGGAAGCTTTGAAATCGCAGCGCGAATCATTCTGCCCATTTCAGTAATTTCAGCCTGTTCATCAGGTGTTGCATGATTATCTTTCAAAAAGTCAAAAGGCGAATCATTGTCGCTTGCCGCTGCCGCAAGCCCATCGATAGACAAAACGGTTTCGTAAATTGTTTCACGAACTTTTGCCTTTTGCATATCCATTCCTTCAACTTCTTCTTCCGGATCAACCTCGTCATCTGCTTTATGTTTTAGAGAGTACCATTTGTAACGTATTCTTAATTCATTTCTGATTGCCCATCTTACTGCAGTAGCGACATAAGCAGAATTATATCTTTCAAGTTGTTCAGGGGTTTTGTTTTTTATAAGAGCCTGAATTGCAATAATCCCGATTGATAAAAGTTCTTCATACTCAACCATATGAGTAGGAATTCTTCTGTGCTCAACCTTTGCCACCTTCTTTACTATATCAATATATTCTTGTAATTTATTTTTTTCTTGCATAATCATGATTATTTTTTATTATTAGGCTCTTTAGTTATTCTACTCTGATTTCTGTTATTTTTCAAGTTGTAAACAAAAAGTAAAATTTCAGCGATTGCTTTGTAAAGTTCCGGCGGAATTTGATGGTTTAAATCTACCATTTTAAACAGTGCTCTTGCGACCGGTGCGTTTTCAATAACGGGGATATTATGCTCTCGCGCAATATTAATAATCTTTTTGGCGATAAGCTCTGTGCCTTTTGCAATCAGCATGGGTGAATCCATTTCTTCTGCCTTGTACTTAAGCGCACATGCAATATGTGTCGGATTTGTGACGACAAAATCCGCATCCGGTACTGCATCCATCATACCTCTTTGAAGCATTTGCATACGGCGCTGGCGTAGTGCAGCTTTTACATTAGGGTCGCCTTCTGTGTTTTTATATTCGTCTTTAATTTCTTTGAAAGACATTTTTTGGTCTTTTAAAAACTTCCATTTTGTGACGCCGTAATCCGCAGCTGCAATTACAAGAAAGGCAATGCAGGCTTTGAAAATAAATTCAGTAATAAGCTTTCCGAATTCAATCATGACCGCGAAATTGTTGTCAATTGCCGCAAGCATAAGAATATTTTCTATATGCGCCATATAAACTGTCCAGCCGATATAACCCAAAAGCACAACTTTTACGATATTTTTAAAAAGTTCAAACAGGGTTTTAATGGACATGATGTTTTTGAAATATTTTGTCGGATTAAGTTTATCGAGTTTAGGCGCCAGTGGTGCTGTTGCAACAAGCGGCCCCACCTGAATGAAATCTGCTAGAATTGCAACCAGCCAAGCCAAAAACAAAATTGGTCCTATAATTAAAATGGCAGTTTTTACAGTTACACTAAAAACGTATGTTAATCCAATTTTTTCGACATGTGCATTTGGAATCTGTTCATATAAAAGTGTAAATAATTGTGCAATCTGACCCCATATAAAGGGTGCTAAGCCCACAATTGCGGTGAATAAAATAAGTAAAGAAATCGCAGTTGAAAAATCTTTTGATTTTACAACCTGCCCCTCTTTGCGTGCTTGTTCAAGCTTTCGAGGCGTCGCATCAAACTGTTTATCTTCATCACCCATACTTCTTCCTTATCTTACTAAATATTATAGCATGGTCAAGATAGTTATAATGGTACTGACACATAATATAGTTAAAATTTAGTAATTTTTAGCGGAGCGAAGGAGCTCTTGGCGCCGTTCCCTTTTGGATTGATGGGATTCTTCGGCTAAAGCCTCACAATGACAGTTATTTAATAGTTTTTGTGTTAACTTGTATATAATCCCATTATAATTGCTTATACATTAAAAATTTGGTATAATATAAATGAAAAGATCTATAGGAGGATTAAATAATATGAAAAGTCAAGCTATGATTGAGTTTCAGGGGGGGGGGGGCTGCCGATAAAACTGTCCTCCAAGGGTTTACTCTTGCCGAAGTCCTTATAACTCTGGGTGTTATTGGAATTGTTGCGGCAATGACTTTGCCTGCACTGATTACGCGTAATCAGAATAAAGCACTTGAGGCGTCCTTAAAGAAAAATTATTCGGTTATATTGCAGGCTTTTGATATGTATCAGGCGGAACATGGCGAAAGACTAAGACCGGAAATCCTTGGTAGTGGAAATGACGCTACAGGATTAAAAGCTCAAATTATGCCATATTTTAATACTATTGCGGATTGTGGTTTATATTCAAATAATCATCCTGCTTGTATTCCATATACAGGTACTTCAAATAATCCTTATAAGACATTTAACGGACAGCCTGCTAGCTTAACTCTATTTGATGACGGACAATTTGTATTAGCAGACGGAAGTTTAATATTGATAGAAAATATGAGAACAAATCCATATATATATCTTACTGTAGATGTTAACGGTAGAAATAAAACACCAAACAAATGGGGTCATGATCTTTTTTCTTTTCAAATCATGAACGATGGGCAAATTTTGCCAGTTGGCGCACCGGGTACCGGTTATTCAAAGAAAAATGTGTACTGTTCAATAACTTCAACAGCAGATCGCAATGGAATTGGCTGTACATATTACGCAATTAATGATAAATTTTATTTTAACAATTTGCCGAAGTAATATATTAAAATATTTATTTTATTAAACTTCTATTCAACGATTTTTACACCGCTGCTGGTGCCAAGTCGTTCGGCGCCGGCAGCAAGCATTTTTATCGATGTTTGTTTATCGCGAATTCCGCCTGATGCTTTTACTCGCAAACCATGAGGCGCGACTGTTTCATACATTAATTTCACATCTTCAACTTTTGCTCCAACTCCGTTTTTCACAAAGCCTGTTGATGTTTTGACAAAATCGGCTTTGGCTTGCACGCAAATTTCACAAGCCTTTTTAATCTCGTCTTTGTCAAGCAAATCTGTTTCCAAAATTACTTTTAACGGCTTATCTTGGCAAAAAGCTTTAACAGTTTCAATATCTTTTTTTACAAATTCATAGTCCTTGTTTTTGATTGCAGTAACATTTATTACCATATCAATTTCGTCAGCCCCGTCTTCTATTGCTTGTTGAGTTTCGTAAGCTTTTACCTGAGTCTTGTTTGCTCCAAGCGGAAATCCTACAACTGTAACTATTTTGACATTACTTCCGGCAAGTTGTTCTTTTGCAAGTTTTACATACAAGGGATTTACACAAACTCCAAGAAAGTTATATTTTTTAGCTTCATCAAATAGTTTGATGAAATCTTCGTATTTTGCATCTTGTTTTAAAAGAGTATGTTCAATATGTTTGTTCAGGTTTTCCATAATTTCTCCTTTATCCGTCCGGCTTTATAAAATATTTTCCAAAATTTTTACTGTTGAATAGGATTTATTTAGCGTAAAAAAGTGTAATCCTTTAACTTTTTTATCAAGCAATGCCTGACATTGACCCGTTGCAAATTCTATTCCTAACTCTTTCATATAATCTTTATCACTGAAATGTTTTTCAAGTTTGTCTTTAAAGTTTTTTGGTATTGTAATTCTTGCGAGTTTTGTCATTTTTAAAAGCTGCTGATTGCTTATAACAGGCATTATTCCCGGAATTACAGGGACATTAATCCCTGCTTTTTGTACGTGTTCGCAAAATTTGAAATACTTTTCATTGTCAAAAAACATTTGGGTTATAATAACTTCTGCGCCGGCATCGACTTTTTGCTTTAAATATTTTATATCGTCTTCAATTGAGGCGCTTTCAATGTGAGTTTCCGGGTATCCTGCAACAGCTATTGAAAAATCTGTTTTCTTTTTTAAATATTCAACAAGCTCGTTTGCATGACAAAAATCAGTGCAGATTTTTTCAATTTCCTGCGGAATATCACCGCGAAGTGCCAGAATGTTTTCAATGCCGGCAGATTTTAAGAATTCAAGATTTTCTTCAATAAAACTTTTGCCGCTGCACATGCAGGTAAAATGCGGCATTACATCAGCTTTTAAGTCTGTTTTTAACGCTTTTAAAACTTTTTGGTAATTTTCGTTATTTTTGCCGCCGGCACCGTATGTGAGTGAGATAAACTGCGGGTTACATTTCATCAGTATTTTTATTTCAGAATAAAGCTCTTGAATTTTTTCATCATTATCCGGTGGAAAGACTTCAAATGAAATAACGGGTTTATTTGAATTGTAAATTTTTCCTAGTTTCATATCTTATTAAAACTCATAGTTTGGAATTTCAAACTTTTCATTGTTAGCGTCTTTTTCTACAAATTCAAGATAATATTTCATTGCTTTATCTTTTGAGGAATTGTAGAATTCATTATCTATGAATTTTTTATGAAGTTCGGTTCTGTAGCCGCTATAATTTCCTAGATTTGCCGCGTAAAGTTCCAAAACATGCTTATCCAAGCCTCCGCCGTAAGCTTTAGTCTTAGCATCAGTTCCGGAAGGTCTGATTTCAATGAATTTGTCCGTGAATTCCAAATAAGTTCCGTCGCCTACAAATTTAATTGATTGAAGGTTGTCAAAACTTAGACTTTTGAAGGAATCATTTAAAACTTCTTTCACATTATCAAGTGTCATTTTACCTTCTTTTACTGCAATTGCCATGGAAAGGTAAAATAAATCATTTTCAGTTCTTTTCTTTTCACCTTCTGCTTTTGCAAGCTTAAGCTTTTCAATATCGGGTTCGGATTCGTTATAGTATGCGATATCAATTCTGGTATCAAAACGGCCTTTGATATTGCATTCTTCAAAAATTTGAACGAGATATCTTGAAAGAGAAACCTCTTTAAGTTGTGCAATTAATGCAGAGGCAACGATAATTGCTTCAGTTGCGCTTTTTTCGCGCATTGCAATTGCAAATCTTCCGGCTTTTGATTTTATCAAATCTTCGGTTCCCATAATCATGCCGCCGCTTTCTTCACCTGCAAAAATCAGGCGCGGATTTACACCGAGATTAATTGCATTTGAGAATACATCATCAATTATTACTTCTTTTTCCGGGTTGTTTTTAAGCTTAAGCTCGACTTTTTTCATTATGTTTGCAATTTCTTTGAAGCCTACTGGAACATTGACGACTTTTACACCCTGATGTTTTGCCCATTCATCCCAGCTTAAAGCAGAGGCTGTGGTTTTTATCATAAACCGCGGATGGTTTTTCCACATACCTTGTGCTTTTAATTGTTTAGCCTGGAAATCCATTAGCATTAAAAATGCCTGGTTCGCGGTGAAGATAGTCAGAATTGAGCGTTCATCAAGTTTTATATAATCAATTCCTGCTTCTTCAAGTTTTGGAATTCTTAAAATGCTTTCTTTTTGCGCAATTGTCAGTCTGTCGTGGTCGGGGTCAGTTATCAAAACTGTTGTAAGATAAGGATAATCTTTTAACTTTTCCCTGTAATGCATTGTTTCAATAACAGGAAAGTATTTTTCACCGTTTGGACGTTTTGACAGTACTGTTGCGTCAACCGAATAATCGTAAAAAGCTTTTTCACCCTGCGGCGTATGATCATATTTGCCGATTGAATGGAAAAACGGGTCTTCTTCTGTATTGAACCAAGTATATTTTTCTGAAATATCAAGTTTTTTCAAAACTCGGCTTAAAGTTCTGTAAGCCGAACCGCCTACATTTTCAATTATAATTTTTTCATCATGTTCTTTTATTAAATTTAGATTTGACTTTTGAGCGACTCCGGATTTCAAATATTCAACATATAAATCAGTGCCGTCTTCGAGTTTTTTCATGATGGTTTCATCAATTAGAGAATTATCAGAGGCAGCTATTTTAATTTCATATTTACCATTCTTTTCGGTTTCATCAAAAATTTCCTGAATTTTATCAACGAATTCAAGGCTTTCTTCTGGCAAATACTGGCTGCCTTGAGAATTTAAGTCTTTTGTTGCGTTTTTGACAGAAATTCCATGACTTGAAGTTATGTATTCACCGCCAAGAAGGTCAAGTTTGAAAGCCAAAAATGACGCAAGCCAGATTGGAATGGTTTTTCTTCCTTCCGGCAGCAGAGTCTTAATGCCTTGTGCAGCCTGAATTCTTGCAATTGCTTCAAGGTACAAATCTGAATTGTATCTGACTTCACGGCCTGCAATTTTTAGGATTTTTTTATCTGAATATTTTTCTTGTGCAACAAGAGCTTTTGCCAAAGTCGCAAGAACAATTCCAACAAGATTAATTGGAAACCTTGTGTCCTGCGGATATAAAATGTTTTGAGGACCGCGGATTCCGGCTGTCGAAACTTTTGCTTCTTTGGCATAGTTTGCAAACCATTCTTTTAAATTCAAACCTTCAGGATTTGTATCAGCATCATAAGGAGCAAGATATTCTTTCTTTAATATAAAGGTGAATTCTTTTTTATTATCAAAATCCATAAGCTTAAGGTTTTTGATATAATCCGGGGTTTTTTCATAGACACTTGCAAAAAGTTCATTTTCAAGTTCATTTTTTGATTTTTTCAATCCTGACATACTCTCTCCTTATTAAACCTGTGTGTTTTTATTATATAAAAAAAATAACTGTTGTTCAATATTTATTTTGGTATATAATATTTATAATGGAGTGTATAAAATATGAGTAAAGAAAAAAAGAACTACGCAAAAAGATCTGCTGAATCCTTCAATAAATTCAGATCATTTTTTCAGATACTTGTATGTAAATATTTTTATATGATCAGATTCAAGCTTGTGTACCGTTTGAAAGTCGAAGGTCTTGAAAATGTTCCAAAGGATAATGAGTATATTGTCTGTCCTAATCACCTTTCAACGCTTGATCCTCCGCTTGTGTGCGGTGTATTGCCAAGAAGAATTGCATTTATGGCAAAACAGGAATTGTTTGATATAAGATTTTTGAGATGGTGGATTGACTGGCTAGGCGCAATTGCAGTTAACCGTGAAAGCCTTGGCCCTTCTACTATTAAAACCGTTATGAATATCAAAAAAAGTGAATGGGTTTTTGGTATTTTTCCTCAGGGAACAAGGGGGTTACCCGGAACTATTTCCGGTGTGACTAAGGGGTTTGCGGGATTGGCAAAAATTACAAAATGTGCAATTTTACCTGTTGGGATTACTGGAACTGAAGAGGTTAAACGACTTCCATTTTCCGGTAAAATTGTTGTTAAAGTAGGAAAGCCTATTCCCTATAGTGATGATGTTGAAGGCATGGTTTCTCAGTGGATTGATTCAATTCAGAAATTAACAGGTTACAAGTATGTTCAACCTGAAATTAAGGATTAAGGAGTAATGAAAGTATGACCGCAAAACAAAGAAATTATAACAGACGTTATCCATATGAATATAATATCTTCAGAACTTTGTTTTACATGGGGTTTTTGTATGTAGTCGTAATTCCCTTTATGAAAATATTCTATAACTATGAGATAACCGGTAAAGAAAATTTGCCGACCAAAGCAAAAAGCGGAAAATTTATTTATACAGCAAACCATGTTTCAATTTTTGACCCTCCGATGGTTTCTATGGCCGCAATGAGGCCTATTGCATATATGGCTAAAAAAGAGCTTTTTGTAGACAGTGAGAAATTAAGCTGGCTTGTAAAAAGATTAGGTGCATTCGCTGTTGACAGAACTAAGCCTGAAATCGCTACTTTTAAAACAGTTCGTGATATTCTTGCAACAAGCTGGTCGCTCGGAGTTTTTCCTCAGGGTGGCATAAGACCTTACGGGAAGCTTGATGAAGTAAAAAAAGGGTTTGTTGTAATTGCGAAAAATGCTAAAGCTGATATTGTTCCTGTGGGAATTGAAGGCTTTGATGGGTATCCTAAATTGAAACCATTTACACGCCGTAATGTAAAACTTCACATAGGAAAGCCGATTTCGTACAAACTTCCTGAGGATGAAATTATTTATCAGTGGGGCGAACAGATAGCAAAACTTGCAGGTTACGAAAATCGTCTTCCTGTTCCGGCAAGTCGCAATGCTGATAAAGAACCTGTAAATATGTAGTTTTTATTTATTAGAGTGTAATTAGTTTTTAAATTCTATGTATTTGTATTTGCAAAAAGACCTTTAAGAGTATATCTTAAAGGTCTTTTCGCTTTTTATTTAAAGAAAGGAATTTGATTTATTTATGCTGCTTGTGCAGAAGTTTGTGCAGTAGGAGTCATTTCGACTTTTTTTGCTTCCGGTTTTACTTCTTCTGCCATTTTGTTTAATTTGTCAAGTGCTGCTGTTGCTGCTTCCTGAACATTTTTATCTTGGTCGTTCTTTGCAATTGTGAATAATGTATTCAAATCTGCTTTGTATTCAGGCTGCTGGATGTATGATAATGCTTCAATAGCTGAAGTTCTTACCATCGGGTTCGGGTTGTTTTTCAACTGCTCAACAATTGTTACTGCACCGGGCAATTCTGTTAGAGGAACTGAAGTGTTAGTTAATTTGGCAACTTCCTCTGAGTAGAGTTTCTGCAATATTGCGGTTGTAAACATTGCATAGCTTTTATTTCTTTCTGCTTGTTCCATCGGTGTGATTGTAGTAGCTAAAGTTTTTTCAGCGTCTGTCATTTGTTCATTTTTGATTAATTTTTGTCTTGCTGCAATTTGTTCTTGTGTCGGACCTGTGAGTTTTGAAGAGTCCGCATTAATAATATTATTTAATGTATCCATTACTTTAACATCAAGCAATTCAGTTGCTTTTTGCGGATTGTCTTTAACCATATTTGCTATTTCTTCCATAGCTGAAGCCTGAACTTCGTAATCAGGATTTGCTAATTTTGAAATGAATGCATTTAAATCAACTTGCGGCTCTAGTGGTGCCGAAGGTTCAATTTCTGGTTTTTTAGCATCGCTTACTTCAGTTTTTTCTGCAGGTTTTTCGGTGACTACAGGCTGCGGAACATTAACCGGTGCTGCTGCAACTTCAGTTGCCGGAGCTTGAGCCTGCGGAGCTTGAGGTGTTTGCGGAAGTGTTGCCGGAGCTTGTTCTGTTACCTGAGGAGGAATTACAACCGGCTGCTGGGCAGGCATATAATACGGTTGAACTGGAGCCTGCGGATATTGATATACCGGAGTTTGCGGATACTGGTAGTAAGGCATTGTCGGCTGTGCATATTGTGCTGTTTGAGGTGCGGCTTGTGCAACTCCAGGTGCTATAACAGATGGGTTGTGTACATCAATTTTAACCGCATTGTAACTTTGAGGCTGTTGAGGTTGAATAGCCTGCATGTAAGGGTTGGGGAGATTTGGAATTTGCATCATCTTATCTTTTCCTTTCAATAAATAATTTTGTCTTATTCCTATTCTACTGTTTAAATAATCCTGAAGAAAATAAATTGCTAAATCTAAAGATATTTTTAATAATTCTTAACATAATAATATCAAAAACATTAAGACGTGGGCGTTTCGGCTGGTAAAAAATTTACAATACACTTAATATATTATACTATTTTGTATGTTGCAGAGTATTTATGATATTATATTAGGTGAGTTGTATATAGTTTAAGACATAAATTACGAGGCCGGTTTTTATGATACTTAATAAAAAAGAAACAAAATCAATCCGTTCAGCTTTTGGGAAAACCCTTGAAGCCTTGGGGCATACAAATCCTAATATTGTGGTTATGGATGCAGACTTGGCATGCTCAACGCAAACTCAGTTTTTTGCAAAGTCATTTCCGGAAAGATTTTTTGACTGCGGCATTGCCGAACAGGATATGATTGCTACGGCGGCAGGTCTTGCCTCGGCCGGTAAAATTCCGTTTGTTGCAAGTTTTGCAATGTTTGTAACCGGCCGCACATATGATCAGATTAGGAATTCAGTTTGTTATCCGGAATTCAATGTGAAAATTGTGGGTACACATGGCGGTGTGACTGTCGGTGAAGACGGCGCAAGCCATCAGGCTTTGGAAGATGTTTCTCTGATGCGCGGGCTTCCGCATATGTCTGTAATTGTTCCAGCTGATTGCAGAGAGTGTGAGCAGGTTATTAAATATGCAGCTGAAAATTACGGGCCAATGTATATTCGTATTCCGCGAACTAATGTGTGTGATATCTTTGATGATAACTATAAATTTGAATTTAGCAAAGCAAAAATTATTTCAGAAGGTAGTGACGCTGTTGTAATTACAAACGGCGAAACTTTGGCGGAAACAATTCTTGCAGGCGAACTTCTTAAACAACAAGGGTATTCTATTCGGATTGTTCATGCTCCGGTTGTCAAACCGCTGGATGATGTTACAATAATAGAAAGTGCAGAAAAAACAGGTTTTGTGATAACTGTTGAAAATCACTCAATAATCGGAGGGCTTGGAAGTGCGGTATGCGAACTTTTGAGTGAGTATGCTCCGGTAAAAGTTAAAAGAATCGGTGTGAACGACCGGTT
Organism: Candidatus Gastranaerophilales bacterium; assembly: GCA_003150395.1. Lineage (GTDB taxonomy): Bacteria > Cyanobacteriota > Vampirovibrionia > Gastranaerophilales > Gastranaerophilaceae > Scatenecus. The sequence goes on from QAMI01000039.1 coordinate 68,137, forward strand.
CGGTCAAAGCGGAAAATGGGATTTCCTTCTTGATTACTATGGTTTGTCTGCTGATAAGCTTGCTAAATCAATCAAAGAAGAAATTGACAAGCACCGTAGAAGAAAATAGAGGAATTAAGGTTTAATGATACAATTCAGGTCAGTTACAAAAAAATATAAAAATGATAACTACGCATTAAAAAACATTAATCTTGATATAATGTCAGGAGAGTTTGTGTTTATTGTTGGAGCTTCCGGAGCCGGAAAATCAACATTAATGAAACTTTTGTACAATGAGGAGCGCCCGACAAGCGGAACTGTTACTATCGGCGGAATAAATATTGCAAATCTTTCAAACGACAAAGTTCCAAATCTGCGACGTTGTATGGGAATTGTTTTCCAGGATTACAAACTCCTTCAAAACCAAAGTGTTTTTGATAATGTTGCGTACGTTATCAGAACGCTTGGGATAAGTTCAAGAGAAATTAACGCACGTGTCACGGGAGCTTTAAAAATCGTAGGCCTGCATGAGAAAATGCGCGCAACGCCAGCGGAGCTTTCTGGCGGTGAACAGCAAAGAGTAGGGATTGCAAGGGCTATTGTTAATGGACCGCCGCTTCTGATTGCTGATGAACCTACAGGCAATCTTGATCCTAAAAATTCTCTTGAAATTATGCAGATTTTAGACCAGATTAATCAGAGAGGAATTACTGTTATTGTTTCAACCCATGATAACGCAATGGTGGACTATTTTAGGAAACGCGTAATTACTCTTGATAAAGGGGAAATTGTAAGGGATATACAAGCAGGTACTTATGAATGATCAAAAACTTAAAATAAAGAAAAAGGTTAAAAAACACATTCCGAAAGACTGGTTATGCGAACTTAGAATTCTATACAGACTTTCTATGGAAACATTTAATGATATACGAAGAACTGGAATTGTAAATATTGTAATTATAACGACAATGGCTGCAATATTAACTATTTTTGGAACTTTTTTCAGAACAGCAATGTCTATTTCGTCTTTCGCGCATGAATTGGGTAATGTGCTGGAAATTTCAGTTTACCTTAAGTCCGGTGCTGATACAAATACTGTAAAAAACCGAATTAAAGACTTTGAATATGTTGAAAGCGTAAAAATTATTCCAAAAGACGTTTCCTGGTCAAACTTAAAAAGGGAAATGAACTTACCGGATATTTCAAACCCGCTTCCTGACACGCTTCACGTTAAGGTTGACAAACCTGAAAATATTGATGTAGTTTTTAACAATATAAAAGGGCTGACCTCGGTTGAAGATATGAGTTACGCTCAGGATTTGGCAAAGCGAATACAGATGCTTAACCATGTTGTAAATACCATAACTGTTTTTGTTGTTATAATTATGGCGCTGCTGACAATTACAATCATTAATAACACCATCCAGCTTGTAATTCAATCCAGAAAAGACGAAATTGAAATTATGCGTCTTATGGGCGTAAGCAACTGGTACATTCGCTTCCCGCTGATTATGCAAGGTGCTGTGTACGGATTCACAGGCTCACTTCTGGCGTTGATTCCTTTGAACTTTGTTCAAAACGGACTGATAAATGTGCACCAGTTTTTCATGGTTCCATCACCGGTTTATGCACAAAATGTTGTTATAATTATAATGTTTGCAATGGGAACTCTCTTTGGAGCAGGCGGAAGTTTCTTGTGTATTAAAAAGCACCTGCAAGTGTAAGATTTATGAAAAATAGTAACATCTTATTAATAACTGAAAATTCGGCAGTATGGAAAAATTTGCAAGAAAAGCTTATGCTTGTGAGAACTGGCGATAAAATAAAAATAATCGATTTTGCGCAAGCGTTTTCGGCTCTTGAGACAGAAAAACCATCAATTATATTTATATGTCTGGAAGAAAAATCTGCCATTTTGAAAATTATAGAATTTGTTAAAGAAAATTTGCCGAACTCTATTTTGATACTAGGCGTTGAAAATTATAATACTGATTTTATAATCTCAATGTATGATGCTGGCGCAGCTGATTATGTTTTGAAAGATTCAAAGCCTGCTGATATCTTAATAAAAACAGTTAATGCTTTAAAAGTTGTTTCAGAAAGAGAAAGTGCATTAATAAATAAAAAACTTCTTGAAGATTTAGATGGGATTTCAGCAGAAGACGGTTTTTATACAGAAAAGTTCGCAAACGAACTTATGGATAACCTTTTGAATACCGGCATGCCATCTTCGTTTTTAATTGTAACTTATGACGAATTGGACAGAGCTATGTTTGACTTTGAAAAGCTTTCTGATTCAATCCGCAGCTCAATAAGAAATCGTGACATCGTTGTAAAACTCAGAAACGGTAAATTTTATATTTTGCTTGAAGATACTGAGATTAAAGGTGCTGAAATTGTTTTTGAAAAAATAAAAAAGACTTTAAACGGCGCCTTTAGAATAAAAGCCGGGCTATGTGAAGTTTCGGGAAAATCTTTTCAGGAGCTTGAGCAAAAGACCACTGTCGCCTTAACTGATGCAATGCTGGGCGCTAATGATTATGTAATTTATCAGGAGAAAGCACTGCTCGAAGAAGAAGATTGGACCTTAGAGCCTGAAAATACTCAAAAAGATTTTAAATTATTCAAACAACTTTTTGTAAAGAAGATGGAAAATGTCATTACTCCGGTTTTTTATAAATTGCAAAATACTTATGACGGAACTCTTTCTGATACAAAAATTGAGCAATATACGGATGAAAACAGGTGTATATTTCATCTTAGAAGCCCAAAACAAACAAGCCGTCTGACAATTGTTTATCCCGGTTTTGCAAAAGTTGTTATATATATTACGCACAGCGGACTTGACAGCCCTGAAAATAAAGAATACTCAATTCCGCTAAAAGACCTTACAGAGTTGCTGCTAACTGCGTTAACCGAAGATTTTATAAAAGATTATAAAAGCTGTATAGATAGTTAAGGAGAGATTTATGAACGTATTAACCCCTGAAAATTCATTATTGCTGGTTATCGATGTGCAGGAAAAACTTGTTAATGCACTTGATAAAGATATTATTGTAAAACGAGTTTCAAACCTTGTAAAATCAGCAAGACTGTTAAATATTCCGGTTGTTGCCACTGAGCAATATCCAAAAGGTCTTGGTGCAACTGTTGAGGCCGTAAGTTTAGAATTTCCCGAAGATACACCGGTTTTTGAGAAAACTTCTTTTAATGCTCTTGAAGCAGACGGAGTTCTCGCAAAAATAAAAGCTTTTAATAAAAAGCAGGTTGTAATTTGCGGAATTGAAACACATATTTGTGTTCATCAAACAGCAGCAGCGCTCCTTAGAGAAGGTTATGAGGTTTATGTAGCTAAAGATGCATGTGCAAGCCGCAGTAAATATGAATTTAAACAGGGAATAGAACTTATGGCTTCAAACGGAGTAAAAGTTTCGTGTGTTGAAATTGTTTTATTTGAATGGCTTAAAACAGCAAAAAATCCTTGTTTTAAAGAAATTCAGGCTTTGATTAAATAATTAGAAACTCGTTTTTCATAGTATAAAAAATAAAAAAGATTTTTCGCTGTCGTTCAGAATGACACAGAAGTGAAGAATCTTTTTTATTTTCTGTAAATTTCCTCAATCATTGTTGTGTCGTATAACCGTTATCCTCAACCGGATTACAGACATCTTTTGAATAGCCGAGATATACTTGTTTATCATTACCTTTTATTAGAAAAACAAACAAGTCATGCCCCCATTTGTTTGGTTTTTTATGCCCATTTATATCAACAAGAAATATTTTTGTGTACATATAAGATGCATTAAAGTATGTTACTATAATAGAGCCGTCGCTTAAAACATAAGCTGTATTTTTATTTAAAATGTTATTCTCCCAAAAACCGGAACAACCTGAAGTTTCAATTTCCTGTCCTCCAGGTTGTTCTTTATAAATAGTATCTACTCCTTTATATTTTGGGATGCATCCTTTTTTATAGGCATTGTTTTCACATTTTTGGATGACGTTTAATGTTTTCAAAAATAATTCTGTAAATTCAACACACTGTGAGTTGTGTGTGTATTGATCAGGAGCATTGTCCTCAGTATAATAACAATCGAAAACAGCTCCATTTTCGGCATAAACTTTTAGCAGTGCATTTGAATATGTATTATAAACTTTTTTAAACTGCTGTTTTAGAATGAAATTGTTTGCCCGATTTATAAGCGATGGCAGAGTCATTACTGTTACAATTCCGATAATGCCGAGTGTAATCAAAACTTCAGCCATAGTGAAGCCAGTTAATCTTTTCATAAATACTCCTTATTAAGTTATAAAATTCTTTATAAATCATGAAAAATATTAAAATATCATGAAAATTATAACTTGTTTTAGAAATAAATGCAAGCAGAATATAATTAGATAATGGATATTCGAAATGATATAAAGTATTATATGGCGCGCGAAGCTGTTACTTTTAAGCAGCTAGCAGCAATGATGAGTGAGAAAACTGGTAAAAAATATACGATTAATACTCTTTCCGGAAAACTTATCCGTGAAAGCATTACACTTAAAGAAACTCTGCAAATTCTTGAACTTTTAGGATATAATATAAAAATTGAAAAGAATTAAAAATTTTGACGGATGTCT
>QAMI01000036.1:0-17609 GCA_003150395.1 Candidatus Gastranaerophilales bacterium
TATTCGACTTCGGCTTTGGTGATAGCCGCTTCGTTTTGTTCTTCGGTTATGTCTTGAGCGTTTGTCCAGATTATCGAGGTCCAGGTGCAATCGGATAGACCGGTGCCTTCTTCCGTTGGATCCGTAAAGTCTACGCGCTCTAACGTTACAGTACCTTTTTCAAGAGCATATTGGAGCCAATCTGCATTGTTCATCAGACCATCTTCTAGGACTTTGTACTTCGGAAGACCGCCTTCGGTGGTGCCGCCTTCAACTACATTGCCAGACTCATCGGTAGTGCCCGCTTTCGTTTGACTGGGACCGTTCATGCGATGCCAGAGGTTTACGTACCATTGGCCTTTGTCTTTGTCTACTATTTTGCGTTCTTCTTTTTCGATGTAATAGGGTACATCGGGCTTTTCTGGTTCTTGAGCAAGCCAGTCCTCGTAGTCTTTGTTGTAGAGGTCTTCATCAAATTTATCTTCTTCCTCTTTGAATTGAGCAAGGTCGTGTTCAATTAAGTAAAAGAATTTTTGCAAACTTTCAGGCTGAGCAGAGCCACCAGTTGAACTGCCCAGAGTATATTCATTATGAACTTCCCATAATAAATCAACAATCCTTTGGTATACTGTCATATTAGGGTCTGAAGGCGGGCCGCCTACAGTTACCGTTCCGTATGGAGCTTCCACAGTTTCAGAACCTCCTTCAATTACGTCTCCCGAACAATAATGATTTTTTAATTCTTCAGTTATCGGATCCCAGATTTCTCTTGAGTGAAGGGCACTATTCCAGCTCCAATTAATATCAGAACGCACTTCAAAGGTTTCTCCTGAGCTTGTAGTATGTGTTCCCGGGCCTATTGCATCAGAAAGTACATGCATATAGCAACAAAGTCCACTAACTGCACCCCCCAAACAACCACCAGTTGAAATAAACTGCTGGTATATAGAATCACCTGCTGGAGTTCCAGGAATTATATATTTTTCATCAGATTTATCTGGCTCTTTAGTTTTCCATTCTTCATATTCTTTATTGTATTCGCCCCAAGCAACTTCCCAATCAGGGTTGACAACCTGAACAAATTCGCCATCGCCGGGTTCAGAAAGAACACCGTACTTGTCTAAAAATTCATACATGTCGGCGCTGTTTTCGTAGTTTGTAGCGTCAAGTTCGCTTACTAAAATCTGATTACTGCTGTTAATCAAACCGTATTGATTTTTTAATTCGCCATATTGGCTTAAGGATGCTCCAGTCAATGACTCAAGAATTTTATTACCGGATTCATCGTATGTTGTATACAAAAGTTTTGTTGAGCTTAGGGCATCCATATATGCGGCACTGGCTTCGGTTGTTCTATTTGATAGAGACATTTTGGCAGTAGTGATGGTCTGGCTGCGGAGTTCATTGTCAGACAGTCTTGAGGTTATGCTTAATAAGCGCGCCTGTGAGGCAGACATTCCCATGTTGGACACCCTTTCTTAGTTTTTTAATCGGCAGAAATGTCGCAAATCTTGACAGCATATCCCCATACCATACCATACCATACCATACCATACAGCAGATTATAACTGGGTTTCAGACTTTTGTAAACATTTATTTATATTGTTACAAAATCTTAATATTGTATATACAATTAAGCAATTTAACAAAATTAAAAATGTTTATATAAGTAAGGTAGGTTAAAATAATTGGAGGTTAGGTTATGTCTGACTCATTGTACACAATGCCAATAATGCCGAATTTCGGATTTATGAATATGTGCGATCCATATAGCAGCCAGGTATATATGAATGATTTGACAGGATTCAATACATTTGTACCTCCTTTTAATAACTTTATGATGCCGGGAATGTGCATGGATGATAGTATTTTCAACTGCAATCCATACGGAGGTGTAATGCCTTATATGGGCGGTCTGAATATGGACAGTTACTACAAACAAATGGTTGAGTATCAGCAAAAATCAAGAGAAGCTGATAATGATTTGAATGCTTCATTAAGAGAAATGAGGCAGGCTAAAAGAAATCTGGAATATAAAATAGCAAGCAATGAACAAGAACAAATTCTTCCGGCATTTCAAGCTTATGTTGACAGCGTAAGTTCATACTACGGCGACAAAGGCACACCAGAAGAAATGAGAAATACAGCACTGGATTTGTACGAACAACAAACCGGCAAATCTCTTCAAAATCAAATCCGTGAAAATGACAAATGGGGTTCATTCGGACACGGTTTGAAACAAGTCGGATTGCTCGGATTCGGTGATAACGTAAGTGCTGAGCAAAATATTGCAAAAATAACAGGACAGCCGGAAGGCAAAACTGAAAGTCTTCTAAAAAGTACAGGAAATGCAAGCGCAGGAGCTATATATGGCGGAGTTGCCGCACTTGCTTTGCCCAAGGTTCCGAAAGCCGCAACTAAACCTCTGATTGGCAAACTTTTTAAACAAAGTGGTTCAATCAAAGTTAAGTTTGCATTAGCAATAGGTGCAGCAGCAGGCTGGTTGTTCGGAAAAATTTTAGATAAATAAAATCTCTTAAATTTCCCAAATAGTGTAGATAATATGTGTGTGTAAATTTTAAGGACTGAAATTCAGTCCTTTTTTTTTGCATGAAATTGCAACAAACTTAATCTGGACTTTTATCTGGAGGAGTTGATGTATCACTCATGTCTACAAAACCTGTTTGAATTATATTTTTGCCGAATTTTGACTCAAGTTTATCAATACATTTTGCCAGCCGTTCTGATTTCTCTGTTTTTTCATAGTCGTTAAACAAAAACATCTGCTCACCTGATGTTGACATAAAGTCATCCAAAATTACCCCGGAACTTCTGTAAATAATATTCGGATTATAAATTTTTTCTAACAATTGAAAAACAATATCCGAAATTTCCCACTCGTAACAGGTAGAATGAGGAATTGTAATTTTTTCGTAATAAACTTTAAATTCAATTTTTGTTCTTAGCATTACCGCAATTCCGGAGCATTTAAGGTTGAGCCGGCGGAGTTTTTTGCAGGCGCTGTGAATATGATAATTTAATTCGTTTTTTATAAAATCCAAATCAGATGTAAAAATTCCGAATGCACTTGTTTTTTGAATTGATTTTGGAGGTTTGAAAGTATCATCAACCGGCGACACCATTTCACCCAAAAGTTCATGTTTCATTTCCAGCCCGCGGATGCCGATTTGTTTATCAAGCCACGAATCGCTTCTTTGAACAAGCTCATAGGCTGACAAAATTCCGTTCTGTTTAAAAAGTCTTGAAAGATTTCTGCCGATTCCCCAAATTTCTTCAATTGCAGTATGTTTCAAAAGTGGTTCAATTTTTCTTGAGCCTACAAGAAAAACTCCGCCTTCAAAATTCTTAGCTTTGTCAGAAGCAAGTTTGGCAAGAGATTTTGAAGTACTTACGCCTATAGATACAGGAATATCAACTTTTTCCAGAACTTCCTGCCTAATCATCCGGGCAAGTTCAAGATAATTCTTTTTATAAAGCCGCACCAGGCCGGTTAAATCAACAAAAGCCTCATCAATAGAATACTGCTCAACCTTAGGACTGATTGACTTAAGAACAGACATAACTTCTTCTGAAATTTCGCCGTATAAATCGTGGGAAGCCGTAATTAGTGTTGCTTCTTTCATTTCTTTGGTCATTTTGAAGGTTGGAATACCCATCGGAATTCCAAGTTTTTTAGCCTCCCGGGAACGTGAGATTACACACTGTCCGTGCCCGGAAAGAACACAAACAGGCTTTCCTTTGAGTTCAGGATTCACTTTTTGCTCGCAGGATACAAAAAAAGAATCGCAGTCAACAAGTGCAATAACTGACTTTGCCATATCAATATTATCGAATGCGTCCCGAAAGATTTCCAATTTCTGTTCCATAAAATTATTATACTAAATCAAGTAAATATGAAGATTACGATATTTTTTCTTTGCGATATGCAATGAATGCAAAAATAAAACAGGCAACTCCAAACAAAATTCCGAAACACATTGTTAGCCTGTAAGAAATTAAAAATGCGTTGTCGTATAGTTTACCAGCTTCTAAATAGAAATTTCTAAATGTTTCAAAAAGAGTTATTGTAACTGCAACCCCGAGAATATTCCCCATATTTCTTGAAAGAGCAAGAATTCCGGATGCAATTCCAAACTCATCTTTTCTAACGCTTGTCATAATCGCATTATTCGAAGGAGATTGAAAAAGGCCGTTACCGATACCCATAATCCCTGAGGCAAAAATAATTTGCCACATTTGAACATTTTTATCATAAATGCAGAACAAAATTAATGCGCTTATAAACACAATCGGACCGGCAAGAGTTAAATAGCGGCTGCCGAATTTTCCGGAAAGTCTTCCGCTTATCGGAGCTGCTACAGAGAGCGTAACTGAATATGGAAGAATTAAAAGTCCTGTAACAAGAGGGTTGTATTTCAGAATTTCCTGCAAAAAGAAGGGAAGCAAAATACTGTTTGTATACATTGCCATATAGGAAGTCATAACAGCAAGGTTTCCAAATGTAAAAGGTTTAATTGCAAAAAGTGAAAAGTTTATCAGCGGATAGTTAATTTTGTGGTCTCTGAAGTAGAAAAGTCCTCCAAAAACAAGAGTCACAATCCCCAGCGTAATTATTTTAACAGAACTCCATCCCCAGGTATGGCCTTCGGAAATTGCAAGAAGCAAAGCAAAAAGGCTTATTGTAAAATACAAAAATCCTTTATAATCAAACTTGAAATTTTCCCGTCTAGTTTTAATTGCATGCGGAAGCATTTTCCAAGAATAGTAAGCCCCCATAATTGCAACCGGAATACAAGGGATAAAAACAGAATGCCAGCCAAATGCATTGATAAGAATACCGCCCAAAGCTGGCCCGCTCATACCTCCGATTGCCACAATACAGCCATTTAGCCCCAGAGCTTTGCCTCGTCGTTCTTTTTTAAAAATTCCTGCAATTATGGCCTGAGCATTAGAAAGCATTATTGAGGCGCCAATAGCTTCAATGCAACGATATGTAACCAATAGCCCGAATGTCGGTGCAGTAGTATTCAAAAAAGCTCCAAGTGCAAAAATAGAAAATCCGAGCGCATAAAGCTTGTTTTTCGGAAAAATATCACCAAGCTTTCCAAAAAACGGAAGGAAAACTGTCAGAACGAGCATGTAAGCAATCATTACCCATTGAATTTGACTCATTGAAACATGCAGGTCTACCGACATAGGATACAACGCAAGATTTACAGTCGTGGCATCAAGCATTGCAATAAAATTTCCGACTGCGGCAATAACAAACATTGTCCATTTTATTTTTTTATGGCTCATAAAATCATTTTAGCACGAATACCGAATATACAATTGAAAAATTTACTCTTTACTGCTATAATAAATTTTAGGAAGTTTTATAAAAAGGAGAGCAAAACATGCCAAAATCCAATAAATACAACACTTTGAGCCATGGGGGGGGGGGCTTCTGAACACTCTCCTTTAGCGTTTAGGGATAATAAAAGACTTGCACTCTTTGGTAAAAAATTTAAGTTTCTGCGAGAATATTTTGAGTGTAATAGAAAACACAAATTTGAAATTTTAAGTTGTCATTGCGAGGCTGCCACTGGAGTGAGTTTAGATAATCGTATCAATTCTCATTCGCCCAAACATGTAAAGAACTTATTCGCTTATTCACCTATTCACTTATTAACATCCAAACGTCCAGCATTCACCTTAGCCGAAGTTTTAATCACTCTTGGCATCGTCGGAATTGTCGCAGCAATGACACTTCCGGCTTTAGTTGGAAACTACCAGAAAAAACAAACAGCAATGCAGTTGAAAAAAGTTTATACGATATTGCAGCAGGCAACCCAGCGGGCAGAAGCGGATTTTGAAAGTGTTGAATATTGGAACTTCAACACTTCTCCAATAGCATTTTCCAATTTATATATTAAACCATATTACAAAATCATTCAGGATTACGACAACACAACATTCCCTGCCGATTACAAAATCTTCTGCAATTCTTCAAATACAAAAGATTGTATGGGATATGGAAGATTCAAAGAGTCTTCAAAATTTATTATTACAGATGGGACATTATTAGCGTTTCATAAATTTACAACCTCTGGTCAAATTGGTGGTGTAACAATTATTATTGATATCAACGGTTTCAAAAAACCAAATAGATACGGTAGGGATGTTTTTATGTTTACAATTCAGCCTAAAGGGAGAGTTCTTCCATATGGTGTTGGCCAAATGGCTGGAGACACTACTGAAAGAACTTATGACAGGCATTTTCTTATGGCTGGAGAGGGGTGGAGAGCTTGTAAAATAGACGGAATTTTTTGTGCAGCAGTGATTATGACAGACAACTGGGAAATTAAAGACGACTATCCTTGGAAATAGCAGAACCTTAGATGTTGACTTAAAATTTTTATCAAATAAAATTGTAACTGTTGCTCGGAGGGCAAGTCATTCATAGAAATGATGAGCCGGATAAGGGTCAGGCTGAAATGTCTGTTCTTGTCTGGCTTTTGATTATGAAACTTAAAGGAATATAAATATGCAAGTTACTTTTGATAGACAAATAAACTCACCCCGCCCTGTGCGTCATAATTCAGTTAATCGGACACAAAAAGCTCTCACAACCACATCCGCATGGTTTGCTTTTGGAGTCGGATTGGATTGCGTTGGCCGAAAATGCACCGTGTTTAAATCACCAACTAAAAACTCAATATTTATAAATTCGATTATCTCTTCAGGCGCCGGTCTATTTGCGTATTTTTCCAAAAATAACAAATAATTATATAATTATTTCTCAGTGTATAAATTACTTGGTGTAAGTTTTAACCCAATCTGCCAAAATTTTCAAAGGAGAACGGGTAATTGCGAGCGACCAAGCCGGCACATTTTTTGTTATAACGCTTCCGGCGCCGACATTTGCACCTTCTTCCAATTCAACCGGAGCTACAAGCACTGTATTTGAACCTATTTTCACATTGTCTTTCAAAACAGTTTTGCTTTTAACTTTTGTCAGCGGATTGTAATTTGCAGTGATAGTTCCCGCACCGATATTTATATTGGCGCCAAGTTCACTGTCGCCGATGTAGCTTAAGTGGCCGGCGTTTGTATTGTGGTCAATTTTTGAATTCTTAACTTCAACAAAATTTCCGATTTTGCAGTTGTCAGCAATTTCAACGTTACCACGCAAATGTGCGCAAGGACCGATTTGACAATTTTTGCCAATTTTATTTTTGCCTTCAATGTAGGTTGATGGATAAATAACCGTATCCGCGCCGATTTCTGTTTCTTCTGAAATCCATGTAGAAGCAGGATCAACTATTGTCACACCGTTTTCCATTAATGAATTTAGTTTTCGCTGATTCATAATATAGGTTGCTTCTGCAAGATTTTTACGGGAATTTATTCCGGAAATCTCCTCGCTGTTTTCAAGAATATATGCATTCACATTTAGATTTTCTTTCTTGCCCCAGGAAACAATATCGGTTAAATAGTATTCTCCCTGAGCATTGTTGCTGGTCAATTGAGAAAATGCCCGTTTGACTTTAGGCCAATTTAGGAGATAAATCCCTGCATTTATTTCTTTTACGGCTTTTTGTTCTGGAGTTGTGTCTTTATCTTCAACAATAGCTTTTAAGGTATTGTCAGCCTCTCTGATAATGCGTCCGTAAGATGCAGGGTCTTCAAAAATAGTACTCAACACTGTGAGGTCTGAATTTGAAGTATTATGGAATTCTATAAACTTTTTCAAAGATGCTTCTGTCACAAGCGGAATATCTCCGTTTAAAATCAAAACCTGCCCTGCAAAATCTTCAAGATAAGGACAAGCCATTGACACAGCATGACCTGTGCCAAGCTGTGGAGATTGAAGAACTGTTTTGGAAGATTTGTAGTTGTTGTGCACAAATTCACTTACCATTTCAGCCTTGTGCCCTACTATCACAAAGTTTTCTGTTGTTATATTTTTAACACTGTCAAGCACATAGCCTAAAATTGTTTTGCCAAAAATTTTATGAAGAACCTTCGGGGTTTCAGACTTCATTCTTGTTCCTTTTCCGGCAGCCATTATTATTGATTTAATTTCCATTTCCAATCTCCTTAAATATAAAATATATTATAATTTTACGAAATTAAAGCCTGTTGTCAAATTGCGATAATCAGCTTTAATCAATTATAATTTCTTTTTCATACTTGTAAGTTACATAACCCAAATTTGCACCCGGCGGTTTGCGTAGATATTTGCGCTTTGTGTAAATCACACCGACTTTTGAAGATTTTGAGCCTGATGAATATTCTTTTGCCAGTCTTGCACATTTTAAGATTAAATCATCTGTCGGCTCCGCGCATTTCAAGAGAACATGCGAGCCTGCGCAATCTTTTGTATGAAACCAGAAATCTTCATCTTTTGCAAGTTTTGAAACAATATAATCATTCTGGCGGTTGTTTTTGCCTACAAAAACTTTGCAGCCGTCAATAAGCAGCAACATTGGCTCAAATGAAGATTTTTCTTTTTGTTTTTTCTCGACATCCGGTGTAATTTCAGACTTTATTTCCAAAAGTTCATCAATTGTACCTGCAACATCAAGAGAATAAAGAATTTGTTCCAAATAATTTATATTCGCTTTTGTGTTGTCTGTAAATTCGGTAAGCTTCGCAATTGTAGTTTTACCTTTGTTATAAAGCTTGTAAAAAGCATTTGCATTTTCTTTCAGAGTTTTTTGCTCATCAAGTTCAATATTAATTTCTTCATTTTTGATGTAATCGAAAACCCTTACAAATTTTGAATAATCTTTTAAATTATAGAGATTTGCCATAATCAAATCCCCAAGATGCCTGTATTTTTCAAAATCATTAGATTTTTGAATTTTGTACTCCATTTTTGACAGAGAATTTTTATCTTTTTTGAGCTTTGAGAAAACTATCTGCCGGCAGGCATCTTTCAAATGCTTAAACTTATCATCATAAATACATTGAGCATAATAATCGTCTATTTGTCTGTTCGGGTTATCTTTTGCAAAAGCGCCGCCATACCAGCCCTGTGGTTTTCCCGGAGGATAAACATACGGAAGCCCGCCTGCCATTTCTCGTTCACGGCTTTTTTCAGCACCAACGTTGTGCGCGCACCCTATTATTACGTTCGTGTCGTGGCTGTACAAAACAACATTTGAATGCTTACCCATTAATTCTACGGCAAGACATAGATAAATTTTTTCAGAGAGTTCATTGTAAGTTTCTATATAAAATTCTAAAATTCTCTCATGCGGCGGCTGTTCAACCCTTGATATAAGCGCATTCTCTAAATATTTACGAAGTTGCATACAAAACATCGGAGGCCTTTGCGGAATTTCAATAAGACGTCTAGCTTCGTTTTCTTTACTCATAAAACAAACGTGATAAAACTGCGGATTTATATTTATGTAAAGTTTTCGAGTTTCGCCGGAGCCTCGCAAAGTCAACACAAAATCTCTTCTTGTCGGCTGCTGAATCTTTTGTATTCTTGCGCCTGCCAAAAAGTCTTTATTTTCTTCGATCCACGCTTTTAAACTCAAACTGTCAAAAGTAATCATAAAAATATTTTACTACAAATCAGTTTCATATTTAAAATCAAAATCATGTAAAACCTCTTCGGGTTTCATGTCCAATGCATTAGCAAGTTTTATTAAAGTAGAAAATTTTAAATCTACAAGTCCGTTCTCAATTCTGCTCACGGTTGCCGAAGTAAGCAATTCGCTGTTAAATGAAAAATTGTTCAGCGATTTATTTTGTTTTGTACGCAATTCTTTTATGCGCCTGCCAAACTTAGTTAACAATTCGTAATCTTGCTGTTGCATATATGTAATTGTAGTGTTAAACTATTTTCAAAGCATTACACACATGTAACGGGGTACTATGAAAACATCTTTAACTTTGGCGGAAACATTAATAACAATTGCAATTATAGGGATTGTAATTTCAATGACACTTCCGGCAGTTATTTTGAACTATCAAAAAAAAACAACTCTTGTAAAACTTAAAAAAGCGTATACCATTTTGCAACAAGTTCTTGAAAGAAGCAGTTACGAATACGGCGGTAACATGTCAAGTTTCGTAACAACCGGAAATAAAGTTACACAAGAAACAACTAAAGCTTTTATTAATACATTCTGGCTGCCATATTTTGACTCCCCGTATGTATCACCAGAAGGGAGATTCCCATACGGAAAATCTGTTCCGTATTTAGGGTTTAATAACACCGTTTATAATACAAGCGTTACAACATCTTACAAAGACGGAAGATTTTTTTTCACAACCAAAGACGGCCTCAGTTATTATATTTTTACACTGATTTGGGTACACGAAAAAGACGAACAAGGAAATATCATAAATTCAACAATGACTTATGCATCTAATATGCAGATATTTGTTGACATTAACGGAGTCAAAGGTGAAAATAAACTCGGGAAAGATGTTTTTATATTCATTCTTGACACAACAAAAAATAAAATTTACCCCTACGGATATAATAACAATACAGCAACAATCACCCGCAACTGCTCTACAGCCGGCAACGGTACACATTGTAGCGCAAAAATAATTAATGACGGCTGGGAAATTAATTATTATTAAAATTTCATATGAACGTCATAAAAATTCAAATTTTAGTTCATTTTTTTATGTTTTTGCTATGATATTATCAGACGTTTAAACTTATATAAGGAAATGAAAATGATAACAACTAAATTAAAAAATCACAATTGCGGAGAGCTTAATTTAAACAACCTGAATGAAGAAGTTACACTTTCAGGCTGGGCTGCAACAATCCGCGATTTGGGCGGTATTCTTTTTGTGGAATTGAGAGACAGAACAGGCTTTTTCCAGCTTGTTGCAAATCCCCAGATTAACCCCGAAGTTCACAAAGTTTTTGAAAAATTACGTTCAGAATACGTAATTTGCGTAAAAGGTAAAGTTACAAGAAGACCTGAAGAAACTTACAACGAAAAATACGCAACCGGACAGGTTGAAATGTATCCTGAATCTGTTGAAATACTTTCCGAAGCAAAAACTTTGCCGTTTGTTCTTGATGATGAAAACGTTTCTGAAGATGTAAGACTTAAATACAGATATCTTGACATCAGACGCGAAGGAATGCTTCACAACCTTACTTTGCGCCACAAAATCTGCCAGGCTGCAAGAAGTTATCTTAACGGCGAAGATTTCTTAGAAGTTGAAACGCCGATTTTGATTAAAACAACTCCCGAAGGCGCAAGAGATTATCTCGTTCCTTCACGTGTACAGGAAGGTAAATTCTATGCGTTGCCGCAGTCTCCTCAAATCTTTAAACAATTGTTGATGGTTGGAGGTATTGAAAGATATTATCAAATCGCAAAATGTTTCCGTGACGAAGACCTCCGCGCAGACCGCCAGCCGGAATTTACTCAAATCGACCTTGAAATGTCTTTTGTTGAACAACAAGACGTCATCAAATGTGTTGAAGGTTTAATCGTTGAAACATTTAAAGCCGCAGGCGTTGAAGTTAAGCCGCCATTCATCCAAATGCCTTGGCAGGAAGCAATGGACAGATACGGTTCAGACAAACCTGACACCCGTTTTGGATTAGAATTATTCGACATTGGCGATATTATTCTCCAATCAGAATTCAAAATAGTCCGCGACACTCTTGAAAACGGCGGAATTGTCCGCGGTATAAGAATTCCTGGCGGTGCTAAGTTCTCAAGAAAAGACATTGACGATATTACAAAACTTGCTGTATCATTCGGCGCAAAAGCTCTTGCTAATATCATTTACTTAGAAGATGGCACAGCAAAATCTCCTGTTATGAAGTTTGTAACTGAAGAACAGGCAAAACAAATTCAACAACGCGCTCAAGCCGAAGCCGGCGACATTATTTTCTTTGTTGCTGACAAACCGAAACTTGTTTATGACATTATGGGAAGATTAAGACTATATTTCGGCAAACGTCTTGATTTGATTGATGAAAGCAAACATAATTTATTATGGGTTGTTGATTTCCCGATGTTTGAATGGTCTGATGAAGAAGGCAGATTTATGGCAATGCACCACCCCTTCACATCTCCGTGTATTGAAGATTTAGACAAGCTTAAAGCCGGTGATTTGGGCAATGTTAAGTCAATTGCTTATGACATTGTTTACAACGGAACAGAACTCGGCGGCGGAAGCGTCAGAATTCACTCATCCGAAGTTCAATCAGCTATCTTCAAAGCTTTAGGCTTAACTGAAGATGAAGCAAAAGAAAAATTCGGATTTATGGTGAACGCGCTTCAATACGGAACTCCTCCGCATGCGGGTTTGGCAATCGGTTTGGACAGACTTGTCGCACTTCTTTGCCGAACTGACAGCATCCGCGATGTAATCGCATTCCCGAAAAATTCAGGGGCGAAAGATTTGATGAGCGACGCGCCGGGAGAGGCTTCACTCCAACAATTGAGAGAACTTCACCTCAAAAGCACTGTTCAAAATCACAAGTAATTAACAAAGCGGCCTGGAAATACAGGCCGCTTTTAATAAACATTCGAAAATTTAAAACATATCAATATATTTTTGGAAAAATCTTTTTTCGCCTTCGTCAAGATTTATATTTAGATATCTGCCAAATTTTTTATCATATTTATTGCTTAAATCAACAAACGCTTTTTTAGACCCCAATTGTCCGGAAAGAAGCAGCATAAATAAGTCATCTTTATATTTTTGTCCTGCCTCAAGAAGTTTTGGATAACGTTGTTTTACAACATTGCAAAGACTATCCATAAAAAGTTGTAAGTTACTCTCATTATACAATTTTTCAGCAAGCTTTTCTTTTGGGATATCAGTTATTGAAGAAAAGCCATCAAGCCTTATGGAATTATCCCTTTTGCTCATATTGATAATATTTCCGCCGATGGATTCCAGCAAAATTCTTGTCCTTATTTTACCGGTAAAAGAATTTGAAGAAACATTTTTAATATTTTGTATATTTTGAATTTGCATACACATATTAAACTTATAAATATAAAATTTTGCCGGTATTTTAACATAAATTTACAAAACAAATTTTATTATATAAAAAAGGAGGACAAAAGCAGCCCTCCTTTTTATTGTTTATATACTTATAAAACCTACTTTGCACAGCATCCGCAAGCGCAAAGACCTGATTTTAAATCTTCAACTTTATCCAATTGTTCCCATGGAACATTGATGTCAGTTCTGCCCATATGACCGTATGCTGCTAGAAGCTGATAGAATTTACCGCCGTTTTTAGCAGGAAGTCCACGCAAATCAAATTTATTGATAATTGCAGCCGGTCTGAGGTCAAAGTTTTTAGACACAAGTTCTGAAATTTCATCATCCGAAATTTTACCTGTTCCGAAAGTATCGACCATTATTGAAATAGGCTCTGCTACGCCGATTGCATAAGCAAGTTCGATTTCGCATTTTTCAGCCAAACCTGCAGCAACTACGTTTTTTGCAACGTAACGGGCTGCGTAAGCTGCTGAACGGTCAACTTTTGTCGGGTCTTTACCTGAAAAAGCACCGCCGCCATGACGAGAGTATCCGCCGTATGTATCAACTATAATTTTACGGCCTGTCAAACCTGCATCACCCTGAGGACCGCCGACAACAAAACGTCCTGACGGGTTAACAAGAATTTTTGTTTCGCTGTCAAGTTTGATTGCTTCGTTTTCAAAAACGTAATCAATTACATATTTTTTAATATCATTTCTGATTATTTCCTGAACTTTCTCATTATCAGAAACACCATTAATTTCAGGATCATGTTGCGTTGAAATCAAAACTGTGTGAATTCTTGAAGGTTTACCATCAACATATTCAACCGTAACCTGAGATTTGCCGTCCGGTCTCAAGTAATCAACAAGGCCTTGTTTTCTAACCTGTGCAAGCCGGTATGATAATTTGTGAGCCAAGCTGATTGGCAAAGGCATTAATTCAGGTGTTTCATTACATGCATATCCAAACATAATACCTTGGTCGCCTGCACCAATATTTTCGGTTTCGCAAACTGAAGTTCCGGCATTTGTAGAACGAGCTTCAAGCGCTTTGTTAACGCCACCTGCGATATCGCAAGACTGTTCGTCAATGCTTGTTAAAACAGCACAGGTTTTATAGTCAAATCCACCGCCTTCACGACCTACATAACCAATATTTTTGATTGTATTTCTAACAACTGCCGGAATATCAACGTAACAATCCGCAGTAATTTCTCCGCAAACAAGCGCCATGCCAGTCGTAACCGTTGTTTCAGCGGCAACTCGCGATTGGGGATATTTTGTTAAAAACTCATCAAGAATTGCGTCAGAAATCTGGTCGCAAACTTTGTCGGGGTGTCCTTCTGTAACTGATTCAGAAGTAAATAAAAAATTTTTTGGTGTCATTTTTTTCTCCTTAATTTGTATTCGAACCCGGCGAACCATATCACCGTCAGTTCATTTGCCGGTAAGGTTTTTAATTCCGACCCGGCTCATTAGTGTACAGTGTACAACCAAAAACAGACAAAAGCAAATAATGTATTAATATATGTTACGGATTAAATGAATTAAATTTCATAGGCAACACTTATTGAAAGTTCTGTATCAGAAACCTCTACAATTGCCCAGCGAAGAGGATTAATTCCAAGACGCAGTAATTCTGCTTCTATTTCAGAATTGTCATTTGTAAATTTAATTTTTATTATATCTGATTTAATCATAGGCAATCGGCAATTTTAAAGCAAAAAGCCGATAAAGGGACTTGAACCCTTGACCTACTCATTACGAATGAGTTGCTCTACCAACTGAGCTATATCGGCAATTTCTATTCTATTTTCAACCAGAGTTGAAAGAGCAAGCTCTAAGTTTTTAACTCCGTTGCGTTTCACTCCACCGGGGGAGCTATATAGGCATTTCAGACGCCGGATTTATAGAGGCGTCACTTTATATTTTACTCTACCGTAACTGATTTTGCAAGATTTCTTGGCTGGTCAACATCTTTACCCAAAAATTCAGCAATGTAATACGCTAAAAGCTGAAGCGGCACAATTGCAACCAGCGGAGAAAAGAATTCGTGAACGTCAGGCACTCTTATAATATTTTCAAACAAATCATCGAGTTTTTCGTCTTTAGAATTTGTTAATGCTATCATTCTTGCATTTCTAGCTTTTGCTTCCTCACTGTTAGAAAGTAGTTTTTCATAAACACATCCCTTCATCAAAATTGACAATACAGGCATTGTTTCATCAAGCATCGCAATCGGACCGTGTTTTAACTCTCCGGCCGGGTAACCGGTTGCGTTTATATAACTGATTTCTTTAAGCTTCAATGCCCCTTCTAAAGCTGACGGGAAATTAATTCCACGTGCAACAAAGATAAAATCTTTTGTTGAAGAATAAATTTTTGCACATCGTTGAATATCTTCTGTATGAGCAAGAATTTGTTCAATCTTTTGCGGTAAAACCATCAATTCAGATTTTAAAGAAGTAAGTTCACTTGAAGATAAACTGTTTTTAACTTCTGCCATATGAAGCGCAAGGAGATAAAACGCCATTAATTGGGCTGTATATGATTTGGTAGCAGCAACAGAAACTTCTATTCCTGCATTAACAGGAATAAGACTGTCTGCTTCACGCGCCATAGCACTGTCAGGACGATTTGTAATGATTAGAATATGCGAACCTTTAGCTTTTGCTTGTTTGATTGCAGTCAAGGTATCAGCAGTTTCGCCTGATTGTGAAACTCCTATTACAAGCGTATTCTCATTAGTTACATTGCGTCTGTAAATATATTCACTGGAAGCTTCAACATCTACCGGAATTCCACAAAAATTTTCGATTAAGTATTTTCCAATCATTGCAGCATGCAAAGATGTTCCGCAGGCAATGATTTGTATACGATTTAGAGTTTTTAAAGTTTCTTTTGTTACTTTAACCTCGTTTAAAATAATATTTTCATCAGGAGCATGAAGTTTTCCGACTAATATATTTCTTATAACATCGGGCTGCTCATGAATTTCTTTAAGCATGTAGTGTTTGTAGCCCATTTTGCTTAAAGCAACCGGCTCCCAAGGAAGAACCTCTATTTTAGGAGTAAGAATTTTCCCTTCTTTGTCTGTTAAAGTCATTGTATCCGGGGTAAGCGTTACAACTTGATTATCTTCCAGATACATTGCTTTTTTTGTATGTTTAATTATCGCAGGAACATCTGAAGCCGCAAAAAACTCATTTTCACCGATTCCGACAAGCAATGGCGCGTTTCGTTTTGTAATTACAAGAGTATTTTTGCAGTCATTGTGCATTACACAGAGTGCATAAGCTCCTTCTATGCGTTTTGAAGCTTCTCGAACCGCAGAAGGCAAATCCTTTGTTTTTGCATACATTCTTGCAACAAGATGTGCCACAACTTCAGTATCGGTTTGAGAGCGGAATACGCAGCCGTCTTTGGCAAGTTCTTCACGCAACTCTTTATAATTTTCAATAATCCCGTTATGCACAAGAACAAGATTTCCGCATGAACATGTGTGCGGGTGAGCGTTTAAAACAGTTGGAGCACCATGTGTTGCCCATCTGATATGCCCGATGCCCATTGTAGCTTTCTCATACTCACCTTTGTGCTGCAAAAGTTCGGTTTTCAAATTATTCAGCTTTCCAACAGCTTTGTAAACCTTAATTTTATCCTCACACATAACGGCAATACCAGAAGAATCATACCCCCTGTATTCAAGCTGTTCAAGTCCATCTGTTAATATATCAGCAACCGACTTATGACCTACATATCCTACTATTCCACACATAATTTAATCTCTCCAATAATATTGTCTATAATTTAAATTATATCATTAAAAAAGTAAATTTTAATTACATTTATAAAAGTTTTACATTGACATATTATTAAAATACATATTAAAATTAGAATCGAGATTAGGAATAATAAGGGGGAAATTATGAAAAAATTATTAATTACATTTGGAGCACTTACATTTCTAGCGGCACCGGCATTTTCGCTTTCGTTTTCGGAATCAGACACAATTTATGTGGAAACAAATGTAAATTTAAATAATTACTGGGAAAAAACAAACAAGGCTTATAAAAAAGTTATGATGGTTTCACAAAACATCATGACGGCGAATAAAATTAACAAAAGAACTCCTGTTATGATAAAAAGCAGCCCGAACAACCCTAATGCTGCTACAAACGGCTATACAAGACAGATTACAATCTACAGCGGACTTCTTCCTTACATCGATAATGATGATGAGTTAGCATTTGTTATCGCACATGAAATTGCGCATGATCTTGATTTTCACGGAGGGTATTTGAAATACATTGCAATGAATGCAAATTCTAAAAAATATGAACTTAAAGCAGACACCAAAGCCATTGATTTAATGATTAAAGCCGGCTACAACCCGATTGCAGCCATCACAATGGGAAACAAAATTTATGCAGAACCTATTTTTGACTGGGGATTTACATACACTCACCCGAAAGGCTCAAAAAGACTTCTTGCTATTTACAAACACATTCTTGTTAAATATCCGCAGTATTTAAATTCTTCAATGACTCAAAATGCTTATTACAAAAATTTTGAATACTCTCTTGAAAAAGAAATTAAAGGAATTCAGCAGGATTACAACAAACG
>QAMI01000036.1:20087-32592 GCA_003150395.1 Candidatus Gastranaerophilales bacterium
GCAAGTTCTTCACGCAACTCTTTATAATTTTCAATAATCCCGTTATGCACAAGAACAAGATTTCCGCATGAACATGTGTGCGGGTGAGCGTTTAAAACAGTTGGAGCACCATGTGTTGCCCATCTGATATGCCCGATGCCCATTGTAGCTTTCTCATACTCACCTTTGTGCTGCAAAAGTTCGGTTTTCAAATTATTCAGCTTTCCAACAGCTTTGTAAACCTTAATTTTATCCTCACACATAACGGCAATACCAGAAGAATCATACCCCCTGTATTCAAGCTGTTCAAGTCCATCTGTTAATATATCAGCAACCGACTTATGACCTACATATCCTACTATTCCACACATAATTTAATCTCTCCAATAATATTGTCTATAATTTAAATTATATCATTAAAAAAGTAAATTTTAATTACATTTATAAAAGTTTTACATTGACATATTATTAAAATACATATTAAAATTACAATGGGGATTAGGAAGAATAAGGAGAAAATTATGAAAAAATTATTAATTACATTTGGAGCACTTACATTTCTAGCAGCACCGGCATTTTCGCTTTCGTTTTCGGAATCAGACACAATTTATGTGGAAACAAATGTAAATTTAAATAATTACTGGGAAAAAACAAACAAAGCTTATAAAAAAGTTATGATGGTTTCGCAAAACCTCATGACTGCGAATAAAATTAACAAAAGAACTCCTGTTATGATAAAAAGCAGTCCGAACAATCCTAATGCTGTTACAAACGGTTATACAAGACAGATTACAATCTACAGCGGACTTCTTCCTTACATTGATAATGATGATGAGTTAGCATTCGTAATCGCACATGAAATTGCGCATGATCTTGATTTTCATGGAGGGTATTTGAAGTACGTTGCAATGAATGCAAATTCTAAAAAATACGAACTTAAAGCAGACACCAAAGCCATTGATTTAATGGTTAAAGCCGGCTACAACCCGATTGCAGCCATTACAATGGGAAACAAAATTTATCCAGAACCTATTTTTGACTGGGGATTTACATACACTCACCCGAAAGGCTCAAAAAGACTTCTTGCTATTTACAAACACATTCTTGTTAAATATCCGCAGTATTTAAATTCTTCAATGACTCAAAATGCTTATTACAAAAATTTTGAATACTCTCTTGAAAAAGAAATTAAAGGAATTCAGCAGGATTACAACAAACGTAAACAAAAACAGGAAAGTGTTACATTATAATATGAACATAAAAATTTTAGCCGCATTTGCATTATTAATACTTCTTACCAACACGGCTTTTGCCGAAAATTCCACACTAAAAGTAACACCTGCACAAACAATTACAACAGCACGCAAAAATTCATTAAGCGAAGGTGATTATGTTGACTTCAGAATTATTGAAGGCGCAGGCAAATTTCAAAAAGGTTCTATTGTAACCGGAGTTGTAACAAGCATTGAAGAAAACGGATTTGCAGGCAAAGAAGCGAATGTGTTAATTGAAAATTTTAAATGCAATGAAGAACAGGTTTATGGAGAAATTTATCTTCATGGAAATGTTCACAAAAAATTAAATGACTTTGTAGACAGTTCATTTTCAGGCTTTCCAATATGGATGCGCGGTGGTGAAGTTGTGGCAAGGCCCGGCGAACAAGAATTTCTTTTAAAAATAAGGGAAAACTAAATGAGAAAAATTTTAACGCTTTTATTTATATCTTTACTGGTTTGCTGCTCAGCGCAGGCCGCAGAAAAAATCCCTGTCAAAATTATTCCGGCAGAAAATATTTCAACAACACATGACGAAATTCAGATAGGAGATAACCTCTTATTCAAAGTAAAAAATGATGTTTACTACAACAAAAAAATAATTTTTGCAAAAGATACAAAAGTTGTCGGTTATGTAAGCTTTTTTGACGAAAACGGCTGGGCAAACGACAATGCTGAAATTCAGCTGAGCCAATTTAAGCTAAGAAACACCTCCGGCGATTTGATTACGATAAAATCAACTGTAACTTTGAACGGATTTGAACTTTTGAAAACAAAAGGCAAACGAATACTACAATTTTTCAACTATATCGGAGTTGGATTCCGTGGAAAAGAAGTTGACATTAAATACGGAGTCGACAAGCCAGAATTCACAATCTGGTATGTAAAAAATTAATATATTTTTACAACTTTCTATCAAAAACGCAATTTCATTTTAGAAATTGCGTTTTTATTATAATAGGTAAGGTTATGAAGGTTAATTTATGTTAGATGGAATTTCATATAACCCTTATATTAGAAAAGGGTCAGACTCAAAGCATTCAGAACAAAATTTGAAAACCAATATTTCATGTCAAAATGACTGCACGCAATATAATGAAATCAGTCCAGAAACAAGCAATGCAATCAGAGCTTATGCAGCAGCACAGCTTAGCAAACCAGCAGAAAAATTTAAACTATACAATAAGAATAAAATTCCACAAGAACTTTTCACTCAAGAAGGAATCAAATTTAATACTAGCCCTGATGATTACATAAAGCATCTAAGGCAACAGAAGAAAAACTTTTCAATTAAAAATATAAAAGATAAAGATGGGCGGGAAATTGTTCAAATTATTGAACGCGATAATGGCAAAATTAAATATACAAGCTGGGATTATGATATTAAGGGCAGTAACAAATATTCTGCGGTAGTAAGAGACATTTGCGACTTAGAACAAAACAAAAAAAAGCAAAGAATTGTTTTTCATGAAAACGCAACTGAAATATACCCTCAAAAAAAATAATTACCAGTTGTAGTTTATTTTTCGCGTAAAAAATTTTCAACAGGACTGCCGTAATAATTACAAAATTTTAGAGCATTAACAAGCGATATATTATGTTTACCGCTTTCGACATTTGATACATAAACAGAACTGAAATCAAGAGCTTCAGCAACTGTTTCCTGTGAGATTTTTCGTTTTAAGCGCTCGATTTTCAAATTAAAGCCGAATAATTTTAACAGAGTTTTCTCATCCATAGTTTAAATTTATAATCTTGACTTTATATATTCTATAATCTATAATATAAATATATAAACTACAGTTTAATAACGGGTATATATTTATGGGATTATATTTACTAAAAAAAGCATTCACACTTGCAAAAGGTGCTGCGCGCATAGATACTTGTAAAGGCAATCATCTAAAAGCATTTACTTTATCTGAAACATTGATAACTCTTGGAGTAATAGGAATAGTTGCAGCCATGACCCTTCCTTCTCTTATTGAGAAGCACCAAAAACAAGAAACTTCGGCCAAATTGAAGAAATTCTACACGACAATGAATCAGGCTGTTATGATGAGTGAAATTGACAACGGTGATATGAGATTTTGGGATTTTAATACTGAAGGTTACAGTGTTGATGGAAAGAAAGATCATGCGAAAGTCTCCGAATTGTGTGAAAATTTCTTTAACAGGTATCTAAAAAAATATTTAAAATATTACTCATACGAAAAGGGATTGAACACGAGTGACGAAAATGGCGCAACTATTTTTACAACAAACAGAATAATCTTTTATGACGGCACTATTGCTTATCTTAACGCAGGCAGCTGTTACGACCTAGTTTTCGACACAAACGGAGACCGAAAACCTAATCAAAAAGGTAGAGACCGTTTTACCCTGTATCTGTGTCCATACGGACAGAAAAATAAACTAAATCCTAACGAAAAGGTTACTACAGCAGCCAGCCCTGGCGGCAATGATAGAAACGGGGCATATAACCTTTGCAAAAAGAATGCGTATTATTGTGCACGATTGCTACAAATCGACAACTGGGAATTCAAAAGTGACTATCCATGGTGGTAGAATAAAAAAAGACCTCCATGTGGAGGTCTTTTTTTATTTAAACTTTATCAAAATGGATTTCGTCATCTTTCACGTCAACTTTAATCTTGTCACCACGAAGGAAATTCTGCGACAAAATCATTTTTGATAATGGATTTTCAACCATCTGGCGAATTACACGTTTAAGAGGTCTAGCACCGTAAACAGGATTAAACCCGCGTGTTGCCAGAAGTTCTTTTGCCTCTGGCGTAACCTCAAGTTCAAGTTCCTGATCCTTCAGCAGTCTTCTCAGGTAATCCATCTGGATATCAACAATTTGAGACAAATCCTGCAAGGTCAAGGCTTTGAAGAAAATAGTTTCGTCAATTCTGTTTAGAAACTCAGGTTTGAACCGGCTTCTTAAAACTGTCAGAACCTTTTCTTTTGTTGCGTCGAAATCCTTTTGAGAGCCGAGATTATTCAATGTATCTTCAAGAATAATGTCGCTTCCGATGTTTGAGGTCATAATAATCAAAGTGTTTTTGAAATCAACAGTGCGGCCTTTAGAATCCGTCAAACGCCCGTCATCAAAGATTTGAAGCATAATATTAAAAACATCAGGATGAGCTTTTTCAATTTCATCAAAAAGCACAACTGAATATGGTTTACGTCGAACGGCTTCTGTCAATTGACCGCCTTCTTCATAACCAACGTATCCCGGAGGCGCTCCGACAAGCCTTGCAACATTATGTTTTTCCATATATTCTGACATATCAATACGGATTAAGGCATCTTCGTCGTTGAACATGAATTCTGCAAGAGATTTTGCAAGTTCAGTTTTACCAACGCCTGTAGGACCTAAGAATAAGAACGTTCCAATAGGTCGTTTGGGGTCTTTCAAGCCTGAACGAGCACGGCGGATTGCGTCTGAAACCGTTTCAACAGCTTCATCCTGTCCGATAAGCCGTTTGTGAAGAATATCTTCCATGCTGACTAACTTTTGCTTTTCGCTTTCGACAAGTTTGTTAACAGGAATTCCTGTCCATTTGCTGACTACATTTGCGATATCCTCATCATCAATTTCTTCTTTTAAAAGATGGTTTTCAGATTTGTCGCGATTTTGGCATTCACGAAGCTGTTTTTCTAACTCAAGAAGTTTGCCGTATTTGAGTTCTGCGGCTGTTTGCAAATCTGTATTTCGTTCAGCTTCTTCGATTTGCTTCTTAACCTTGTCGATTTCATCTTTGATAGCAGCTTCGCCGGTAATTGAAGCTTTTTCTTTTTCCCACTGGCATTTCATTGTGTTAATTCTGCCCTCAAGTTCAGTTATCTGTTTTGAAATATCATCAACTTTGGCTTTTGCCTCATCACTTGTCTCTTTTTTAAGAGCTTCGCGTTCGATTTCAAGTTGAATTTTCTGGCGCATCATTGTGTCAATTTCCTCCGGCATGGAATCGATTTCGATACGCAAAGAAGAAGCGGCTTCATCAATAAGGTCAATCGCTTTATCAGGCAAAAATCTGTCGGTAATATATCTGTCTGAAAGCTTTGCGGCCTGAATTAGGGCACTATCCAAGATACGTATTCCATGGTGAACTTCGTATTTTTCTTTCAATCCTCTTAAGATTGAAATCGTATCCTCAACCGACGGTTCATCGACAAGCACAGGCTGGAAACGTCTTTCCAAAGCAGGGTCTTTTTCAATGTATTTGCGGTATTCATTAATTGTTGTTGCGCCTATTGTTCTTAAAACGCCTCTTGCAAGCATTGGTTTTAAGAGGTTTCCGGCATCCATTGAGCCTTCTGTAGCACCGGCGCCGACAACCGTATGAAGTTCATCGATAAACATTACAATCTCACCGTTTGACTCTTCAACTTCTTTTAAAACAGCTTTCAAACGTTCTTCAAACTCGCCTCTAAACTTTGCACCAGCGACAAGTGCACCCATATCAAGTGAAACAAGTTTAACATCTTTCAAACTTTCAGGAACATCCCCGCGGACAATTCTTTGTGCCAAACCTTCTACAATTGCGGTTTTACCAACACCAGGCTCGCCTATTAAAACAGGATTGTTTTTTGTTCTTCTGTTCAATACCTGAATTATTCGTCTGACTTCTTCATCACGGCCGATTACCGGGTCTAGTTTTCCTTTTCTGGCTAGCGCCGTCAAATCCGTTGAATATTTTTCCAGCGCTTTCATATTTTCTTCTGCATTTTTATTGTCCACTTTTTTATTTCCTCTTATTTTTTTCATTGCATTTAAAATTTTGTTTGTATCAACATTAAAATCTTTCAGCAATCTTTGAATATTACTATTGTCAAGTTTTGCCATTGCAAGAAGAATAGATTCAATGCTGATAAACTCATCTTTCAATTCATTTGACTGTTCTGCTGCCAAATCAAGCAGTCTGTAAGTCTGATTTGAAAGAAACATCTGTTGAGCATTGACAGGTCCCGAAACTTTAGGGAAGGAATTTACGCTTCCGACGATTTTGTCAATAAAGCTCTGATTTAGAAGCTTTAATTCAGTCAAATAATCTTTAATAATCCCGTTATCTTTAATCATTGCAAGCATAATATGTTCTGGCTGGAGTTCTGAATTACTGTGCGAATTCATAATTGCGCCTGCCGATGATAAAACTTCTTGTGAATAATTTGTAAATTTATTAAAATCTACCATAAAATCAACTCCTTTTTACAAAAATTTTGCAAGGCTTGAAACCCTACATATTTTATTTTAACGTTGATTTCTCAAAAGTCATTGAAATTAACTTTTAATTAATTATTGCTATCATACTAAGCTTGAAATAAACTAAAAAATTTGTTATAATTTTAGAGGAATTAATAAAGGAGCTAACATGTCTAAAACCTTTGATATCACTAAATCCCAGCAGGGGGGGGGGGGGCTAAAATAACGCTCCTTCGGCATTTTTTAACATTTTATATTTCAAAAACATTCTTACCGGATTTACATTGGCTGAAGTTCTTATTACACTTGGCATAATAGGAATTGTCGCGGCAATGACTTTACCTGCACTGATTACCCGCAACCAAAACAAAGCGATTGAAGCAGCATTAAAGAAAAATTATTCAGTTATTCTACAGGCATTTGAGATGTATCAAGCAGAACATGGCGAAAGATTAAGACCCGAAATTCTCGGAGCAGGAGATACCTCTACAGGCTTAAAAGCACAAATCATGCCATATTTTAAGATTATTGCAGATTGCGGAACATATTCAAATACACACCCTGCCTGTATTCCTTATAATGCTGACAACCCTAAAAATCCTTACAGTACATATGACGGAAAACAGAAAATCGGGTTATCACTATTTGATGATGGTCAGTTTGTTTTAACCGATGGAAGTTTAATATTGATAGAAAATATGAGAGGCACTACATACGCATACATTACGGTTGATGTTAACGGACGAAATAAAAGACCTAACAGATGGGGCCATGATTTATTCACATTTCAATTAACTGATGATGGAAGAATTATACCTGCTGGAACACCCCAAAGCACATATAGTGTCAAAAGTACCTACTGTTCTCCTACACCGGCGCATGCTCGCAACGGAATAGGATGCACATATTATGCTCTTAATGACAAAGATTACTTCAACAACCTGCCAAGATAGTTTTGTAAATAAATTGCAAAAAACACAATAAAATGATAAAAATAAATTATGAAAAAACAAGTTATTGCATATTTGCACACGCATTGGGACAGGGAATGGTATAGAGAATTTGAAGTTTTTAGATTAAGACTTTTGAGAGTTTTTGATAATGTTTTGGAAATGCTTGAGTCTGGGAAAATTCCGTCATTTTACTTTGACGGTCAAGTTTCAGCGCTTTTAGATTACCTCGAAATCCGACCCGAAAAAGAAAACTTGGTGCGGAGATTTATTAAAGAAAAGAGGCTTTTTATCGGGCCGTTTTACTGTTTAATTGATGAATTTTTGACAGACCGTACAGTTTTTGAAAAAAATCTCGAAATCGGCTTGAAAATTGCAAAAGATTTCGGTTGTGAAGATTTTATCGGATATTTTGCCGATACCTTTGGCCACAGTAAAAATATTCCTCCGATTTTACAAAAATATGGTATCGATAAAATTATTGTTTGGCGCGGAGTACCGGATTTGCCGGCCGAATTTGTTTTTAACGGGGTCAATACCGTAAATCTTGTACGCGGATATTTTATGGATATTTTTTCAAGCAATAAAACAATTCAAGAAAAAGCGGAATGGCTTAAAGAAAATCTTGACAAAATCGCTGAAAAATCCGGTGATTATATACTTTTACCAATCGGCGCCGACCACCTTGGAGTTGAACCTGACATCGCAGGACAAATTGAACAGGTTAATAAAATACTCGAGCAGCTCCCCTCTACCTCTGGGAGAGGGGCTGGGGGTGACGGTCATACCTACGAAATCAAGCTTTCAAACCCCTTTGAGTATTTTGAACTCGTGAAAGATAATTTCAAAACAGAATGGAATGATGAACTTCGCGACAACTCCAAAACATTCATCTTGCCGGGCTGTTATTCAGCAAGAATGCGCTTAAAACAATACCGAGCAGAAGCTTCCTACAGGCTTGAACAGGCTGACAGGCTGCAAAAATATTTTGGCGCAAATTACAGCGCAGTTGTCGAATATGCTTACAAACTTTTAATACAAAATCAAGCGCATGACAGCATTTGCGGATGTTCGACCGATGCGGTGCATTTTGAAAATTACAGCAGATACGAAAAAATAATTCAAATCGCAAACACAATCATTGAAGAAATCAAACTTAACAATGATGAGGCTATTGAACTTATCAAAAAAAGCGGTTACGAATTTAAAAGCACCGAAAAACTTGAAGGCTTTAGCATAATCGGACAAGAAGGCGGTTTTGAGGACAAAATTCTTTACGATACGCAAAAAATTCCGGTAACAGAAGATTACAAGCAGGTTTACACTTTACAAAAGCGCCAAACTCCGCAAAACGAAGTCAAGCTTGAAATAAGAGAAAAAGAAATAAAAATCAACAATATAGGAATTCAGTTTGTCAGATATCAAGACCTTGGTGACACCTACAACTACGGTCCCGCTGAAATTGACATGGGTGAATTTGCGTCAATACTTGAAGTTATCAGATATGATGAAACAGACAGTTTTCTAATACGTACGGACTTTTTCAATGTGTTTTTAACGCGTAGTGAAAACCTTATCAATTTCAAGTTTGAATGGAACAACCGAATAAAAGATTGCATCTGGCAGGTTAAATTTGATTTACCAAAACAGGTAACAAAGACATTTTCAGAAGACTTGAACACGATTATCGAACGAGAATTTGACCCATACTACAATATGCGCCGACATCTTCCAAAAGAACGCGGCATTGAAACAAAGACAAATTTCGCTCCAATGCAAAGATATGTAGGAGCACAAGGGTTTGGCATTATAACAAAAGGCTTAACAGAATATGAAGTTTTCAAAAATTCTATATCTATTACACTTTTGAGAAGCACCGGAGTGATCTCAAATCCGAAAAATCCTGCACGCTCAACACCTGCAGGCCCGCCGCTTGAAGTTCCTGGAGCTCAGCAGCTGGGATTTAACAGAGCCGAACTGTCAATAGGATTTTTTGAAGCAGAAGATTATTTGAAATATGTTCAAGAGGTTTATCCGCAGATTGTAGAGTAAATGGGTTTGTTGCGTCTTGTGTTTTTAGTAAAAGCCGCGTGGACAAGACCTCACCCGAAGTTCTAAACTCGCATAAGCTCGTTAAGAAATTCTGCCCTCTCCTAGTTTAGGAGAGGGCATTTGACGATTACCGCAGAATTTAACGAACACGGTCAAAAAACATCGCATCCCAGTAATTCTCCTACACTTTATTTTCCTGCCTAATTTCTTTAAAAGCGCCAACGTGTTAGACACGACTTTGGCGGGGCATATACCAACAAATTAAAAGAATATCGCAACAAAACAGTCATATTTCCCAGCGCCATCTTCCTAAACCTGCACTTCCCAGGCTACCCCTTATACAAGCGCAACCTGTATGACAGTTCCAATGTACTTGCCTCAGGCACAAGCCTCGACAGTTATCTACAATAGCGCCAGCACCCATAATCACTTATTTTAAAAAGATTATCGTCTTAAGCGCAAATGCTCTGACATATCCAGTGTGTTGATGTGCCTCAGGCACAAAAAAAAACCCTATCTTTCGATAGAGTTTGGAATTCTTTTTAGTAATTCCTCGTGTGTAGAAGGTTAGTGTGTAGTAGGTAGTGTAAATAGTAAGTGTGTGTTTTTATATATCTCGTGTTTATTTAATTCGTTATCGCTTACATATTAATAAAGTATTTTTAAAGTATATAATTGCTATATACAAATATTATTGTTACAAAAGTTAATAAAATCTTATCAAAAAATTCAAAAACAGTTATTGGTGCAAAATTTAGCGAAATCCTCCCATGAAAATTATTAATTTCGAAAAAATTAAATTAGTTTCATATCCTATATATTAATAATTCCCATTATTATAAAAATAATCACGCCTTATTATAAATACTCCAAATATCCCTCTTTACTTAATCTTAATATATAAAGCCTTGACCTTTTAAAAAAAAAGTATTCTAATAAAAAAGTAATTTATTAGTTTGGAGGACAGGCATGAAAGAATTTAAACACACACGTTTAGACAACAGACAATTTACAGAAGAAGATATTAAAGGTTTTATAAAAGACTACAATATCAAATTCATAAAACTTCAATTCGTTGACATAAACGGGCAGGTCAAAAACATGTCAATTCCTTCCGAACATATAAGCAAAATTCTTGCAAACGAAATTATGCTTGATGGTTCATCAATCAAGGGCTTCAGAAGTATTGAAACATCTGATATGTACTTTTACCCTGATAAGAACTCTTTTCAAATACTTCCATGGCGGGGAAAAGAAGGGGTAAATGCAGCACGCCTTATTTGCGATATCCACAACGCAGATGGTACACCTTTTGAGGGCTGTCCGAGATGTAACTTAAAAAGATTAATGGCTGAAGCTGAAAAAATGGGTTTTTCAATGAATATTGGCCCCGAAGCCGAATTTTTCCTATTTGCAAAAGATAAAGATGGCAAAGTGACTACAACAACAGGCGATAGAGCCGGATATTATGATGTAGGCCCTGAAGATTTGGGAGAAGACGTTCGTTCAGATATTGTTTTAACACTTCAGGAAATGGGCTTTGACATTGAAGCGTCACATCACGAAGTTGCTGACGGTCAGCATGAAATTGATTTCAGATATGCTGATATTCTAACAGCTGCTGACAATGTTGCAACGTTTAAAATAGCAGTGAAAGCAATTGCTGCAAAACATAATCTTCATGCAACGTTTATGCCAAAGCCGATTTACGGTATTAACGGTTCAGGAATGCATTGCAACATTTCATTATTCAAGGATGGCAAAAATGCATTTTATGATGAAAAAGCAGAATATCAGCTTTCTGATATAGCAAAATATTCTATCGGAGGACTGTTAAAACATGTTAAAGGGATTACAGCAGCGCTTAACCCGACAGTAAACAGCTTTAAACGACTCGTTCCCGGTTACGAAGCACCGGTATATTTGGCCTGGTCTTTGGCAAACAGAAGCGCGCTTTTAAGAGTTCCTGCAAAGCGCGGAAACGCAACCCGAGTTGAACTTCGTTCACCGGATCCTGCATGTAACCCGTATTTAGCATTTGCAACAATTTTGCAAGCTTGTCTTGATGGCGTTAGAAATAAAATCGACCCGCCAGCACCGGTTGAAAGCAATATTTATAAATTGACAACCAAAGAACGAAAAAAACAGCGCATTGATGCACTTCCCGGAAGCTTAGCCGAAGCGTTGGAGCATCTGGACAAATCTCTTGTAGCAAGAGCAGCTCTTGGAGAACATATTTTTAATGAATTTATGTCAGCGAAATCAAAAGAATGGGATGCATTTAGAACGTATGTTTCACAATGGGAAATTGACAAGTATCTTGAAAGATATTAATAAAAAAGCCCGGAATACCGGGCTTTTTGGTTTGTTAGTATTATATGTTTTACCAGTCTTTAAGTGTTTTTGCCCTGCCAATTGAAGCTTGAGCAGTAGGTCCTACAACTATAAACTCTTGTTTGCGTGGATTTATAAGACAAATCTTTTTATCACACTGCTCACAGAAGAATGCTTGCGGCTCTGATGCTGCACAAGATTGTTTTTTGGTACTTTGTGTATACAAGAGGAACGAAAACATCCATTCGTCTTTCATATTATTCTTTTCAAGCGCCTCATTAATTGATTTTACCAGATTTTTACTTGTGGAATTATCCGGGTAAACTAAATAAATTGTTTTAAATTTAGAACGCATGAATTTAAAGGTAGGATCATTTGTATTAACTTTTTTATTAATATTTTTTGGAATTGTTTTTGAACCTTTCACACTGCCATCAAGAATTGCATTAGGATCAATTTCAGGTTCTTTTTCAACCTTAGCAATTTGTTCAACTTCTTCTTGCTTAACTTCTTTTTTACCGGCATTCCTCAAATCTTCAAACAATTTTCCCTGCTGCCAGTACTCAGGATTAGCTTTGTAAGCCAAAAAGCCAACAATCACAATTACCAAAAGCGGTAAAATGCTTGTTTTTTTCTTTTTGACGCTGTTGTTTTTCTTCACAGCCATAGTTCCTCCATTTAACTGTTAATATAAGTAACAT
>QAMI01000012.1 GCA_003150395.1 Candidatus Gastranaerophilales bacterium
CTGTAACTGTTTTTGACTGACAAGCTGTTGTTCCACCGCCGCTAACACCGGATGATGCACCACCGCCACCGCCAACGGCATGAACAAGGAAAAATATAGCATTGGATGGAGGAGTAAACTTACATTCCGACACTGCAGTTGGACCAGTCGCAATTCCTTCTTCATTAACAGTATATTGTGTAAGCTGATTACCTTCATAATAGCACTCATAGCGGCCATGAAGACTTCTTTTTGTCTTTAATTCCGTTTTTTTAAAATGAATAGCCGGAAGGCCGATTACGATAAAAGACATTATCAGCAAAACACAAAGCATTTCAGCTAAAGAAAATGCTTCGTAAATACTTGTTTTATCTTTTTCGGCAGCACTCCCGGAACTAAGGTAATTTCTGAAAACCTTATACTGCATTATATAATTCCTCATCTGATTGTTTATTAACTATTATAACATTTTATATATAATAATTCAACCCTTAAAAAGAAGGATTTTAACTGGTAAAAATACGTGAGGTTTTGTTTCAAATACAAATTAATGCCGAACACAAAGACGCTCTAATTTTCTTACAAATCTTACGACTTTTTTCTCGGTTTTTGCTGTGATTGAATCCACTAAAATTGTTTTACAGCCGAGTTTTTTACCGAACAAAACATCTGTTAAAGGCCTGTCACCAACCATTACAGCGTCTTTAGGATTTATGCCATGTTTTTTTAAAAACTCAACTCCAAGCTTAACATTAGGTTTTTTAGCATTGAAAAGCATCGGAAATTCACTAACCGCACGAACTTTCTCTTCATAAGCCGGATTATTATTATTTGAAATTACGCCGACAAAAAAATCCTTTTTAACTTTATCAAGCCATTCACGAGTTTCTGAGAAATATGAAGCGGACTTTGAAGCCATAATCGTGCTGTCAAGGTCAAAAAGCAAAGCTTTTATTCCTTGAGCTTTCAACTCTTCCAAATCAATTGCATATATGCTTTCAATATTATAGTCAGGTTTAAGAAACATTATTTTTCACTCCTATTGTACGCGCAAGCGCATATTTGTAATCTTGTGGCTGTTTATCAAACAACAGAAAAACATCATCATTCGTGTTTGCAAGCGGCAAATCAATTCCATTTTCGTCTTTTACTGAAAGAAGTTTTGTTTTAAACTGTTCGTGAGGTGTGATAATTTCAACCTCGTTACCAATATGCATTTTATTTTTAATTTTAACTGCATAAAAAACACCTTCCTCTGTTTTAAGAGGTTCTTTTGTACCTTTGAATTCGCACAAGAAATCGGCACCCGCCAAACCTTTTGAAATATCGTAACTGTAACTTTCGCTGTTGTTATCGCCAAGCGCGAAACCGGTTGTGTAACCGCGATTTCCTACTTTTTGAAGTTCGATAAAGTATTTATGCAAATCTGCCGACGGATTTTTCAAAACCTCATTAATTGCAGCTCTGTAAGTTTTTGCAACAGCCGAAACATAGTACAAACTTTTTGTCCTTCCCTCAACCTTAAATGAATTTACACCTGCGTCAATCATTTGAGAAAGGTATTCAACAAGACACAAGTCTTTAGGGCTTAAAATATGCGACCCGCGCTCATCCTGATTGATTTCATAATACTGGTTGGGACGTGTGCTTTCAACAAGTTTGTAACTCCATCTGCAAGGCTGCGAACAGTTACCGTGGTTGGCTTTGCGTTCTCCGTTTGTGAAGTAATCACTCAAAAGACATCTTCCCGAAAAAGAAACACACTGTGAACCGTGAACAAAACATTCCAG
Source organism: Candidatus Gastranaerophilales bacterium (assembly GCA_003150395.1). GTDB lineage: Bacteria > Cyanobacteriota > Vampirovibrionia > Gastranaerophilales > Gastranaerophilaceae > Scatenecus. Next base: position 1,770 of record QAMI01000012.1, read on the forward strand.
TTCAATATCAGGAACTTTTTCTCTGATTTCGGCAACATCTTTTATCGGAAGTTCACGTGCTAGAATTACGCGGCTTGCGCCGTAATCCTGCCAAAATTTTACGCTTTCGTAGTTCAGAGTATTTGTTTGCGTGCTTACGTGAATTGGAACTTCAGGTGCGTGCTTTCGAAGCAAATTCATAATCCCGAAATCACTCACAATAAATGCATCCGGCTTCGCGTCTTTAAATCTGTCAATGCATTCTTCAAGGAGTTTTATATCGCTATTGAATGCAAAAATATTTAATGTGACATAAGCTTTTGCGCCGAGTTTATGCGCCAAATCAACGGCTTCTTTCAGATTTTCAAGAGTAATCAAGCTTCCTTTTCGCATCGCTCTCAAACTGAAATCTACAACACCAAGATAAACCGCATCAGCACCGTATTTTACGGCATATTCAAGTTTTTCTAAATTGCCCGCAGGCATCAAAAGTTCTATTTTTCCCATACCCGGATATTACCCTAAAAGAGGAAAATAATCAACCAATCAGGTGATGACTAATTTTGATAAATGTAGAAAATAGATAATGTTAAGTATGTTTTTGGAGAAAGATATATGCAGACTATTGAAAATGCAGCAACTACTATTAAACAAATTTGGGCTTATCAGCACCCGGTTATGCACACCTGGTTTGTTTTAAGCTCATTATCGCTTTGTTTTATGTTCGCGTTCTTATTTTTTGCTATTTAGTATACTATATTAAATAGTTAGAATGGTATTCAAAAAGTGTAGTATAACATAAATTAATTATGTCAAAAGTTAAAAATCAGCTTTTCCACGATTTATAAGGTTCATGAAATCAGAAGTTGAAAAACCGCCTTTTTCAATATATATACACCTAGTATTCGGCTCAAGTTTTATATACGAGTCTGAGTCATTCTCTTTTTCAAACTTAAAAGAAAAAAGATCATATCCATATTTATTAGGCCTTCTTTTTCCGTTGATATCAACAATGAACAATGGAGCTCTCCCATTATAGTCATATAAAATAAGTAAAAATCCGCCATTCAACACATATACAGTATTCTTGGTTTCAATAAATTCAGATGAAAATCCAGTACAATTTTCTTTATAAATTTGCATACCATCATAGTTATCACCGCCGGCAAAAACTTCTTCCAGCGGTTTGTACGATTCTGGAGGCAGACAGCCGTGCTCAAGAGCTTTCCCTTTGCAAGTTTGAATAACATTCATTTGTTTTGCTATTTCATTATAAAAAGTTGGGCAATCTACCCAATTTCCAACAACCCCTTGAGAGTCCCTATAATAACATCTAACATTCTCACCCATGTCAAACTGCACTTTCTGAACGGCTGTCTGAAGTATGGAATAAAATTTTCTGAACTGCTGCTGTAGAACAAATGTCCTGTACTTAGAAACCAATGCCGGTAAAGTCATTGCAGCAACCACACCGATTATACCAAGCGTAATCAGAACTTCAGATAAAGTAAACGCTTGAAGTTTTAAACCATAAAAATTACCTGCCCATCTAATACATTTGTTCTTCAAAATAAGCTCCTTTATATTAAAAAATATTACACATACTATTATTATATAGGAATAAATATTTTATTATAGTAATGAATTTTACAATACAACTATAAACATGTCAATATGTGATACAAGGAAAAAATATGAGTATCAGAACAGATATCAAAACTATTCTCGCAGAAAACGACATGTCAATAACAAATCTAGCAAAACTTATGACCGAAGCAAGCGGCAAGTATTATTCGCAATCTAACATTTCACAAAAACTCATGAGAGGCACCTTAAAATTTGAAGAAGCCAAGCTTATAGGTACATTGCTCGGTTACGAATTAAAATACATTAGGACAAAATCATACCTGAATTAGGAGATGGAATAACATAATTTAGTTTACTCTGATTTACATGTTATAATTTATTGCATGAGGAAGTTAAGAACTTTTTTGGGATATGTAATATTAACAGGTATTGCAATAAGTATGCTTTACCCGTTTATCGCAATGGTGAACTTGTCTTTTGCAGAAGAAAATATGATTTTTAACCAAACTTCCAAGCTGTTTTATGGAAATCTAACGTTTGAGAATTATAAAAACGTATTTACACAAATTCCGTTAAGCCGTTATTTTCTTAACAGCCTGATAGTGGCATCAATTACAACCTTCGGTCAGGTAATCTTTGCAGCACTTTCCGGATATGCTTTTGCAAGATTGAAATTCCGATTTAAAAACGCTTTGTTTTTAATAATCCTTATCACAATGCTTGTTCCGCCACAGGTTAACATAATTCCACTGTTCTTCTTAATGCGTGAAATGCATTTGATAAACTCATATTCAGCGCTGATTTTACCGGGGCTTTTTGGAGGTTTCGGGATATTTTTGATGCGCCAGTATTTTTTAGGGCTGCCAAAAGACCTTGAAGAAGCTGCAAAAATTGATGGCTGCAATATTTTTGAAACATTTTTTAAAATCGCGCTTCCGCTCGCTTTGCCGACAGTCGCCACACTTTCACTATTCACTTTTGTAACAACTTGGAACAGTTTTATGTGGCCTTTAATCGTTACAAACACCGAAAGTATGCGTACTTTGCCAGTAGGATTAGCGGTTTTTAAAGGAAGTTTTCGAGAGATAACGCTCTGGGGTGAACTTTTAGCGTGTTCTGTCATTTGTACAATTCCAGTAATCGGAGTTTTTCTTATTGGCAAAAAATATTTTATTAACGACATTATGCAGGGCGGCGTGAAGGAATAAAATTGCACAGCTGGCATTTTTCTGATAAACTCCCCTTATGGATATTAAATTAAGATTACAAAGTTTGTCAGGGGATGTTTTTGGCGGTATAAATTCCGCAATTGTTGCACTGCCGCAGGCGCTTGCGTTCGGGGTTGCGACAGGTTTCGGCGCAGGCGCAGGCATCTGGGGTGCGATAATTCTTTGCTTTATTGCGGGAATTCTCGGGCCAAAAGTTCCGATGATTTCAGGGCCTACAGGTCCAATGACAATTGTTATAGCTTCGGTTGCAGCTGCTTTAAGCCACGATATGCAGTCGGTTGTAATGATTATGCTGCTTGCGGCGCTTATTCAAATCCTGTTTTCGCTAACAAGCGTTTCTGATATTGTAAAATACGTTCCATACCCCGTAATTTCAGGATTTATGAACGGGGTAGGTATTATCATCATATTAATCCAGCTTAACCCGTTAATAGGCCATGCAACCATTTCAAACACATTTGAAAGCATAAAAACTTTTGCAATTAATCTTCAAGAGATTAACATGCCGGCAATGTGGCTAGGGCTTTTAACTTTGGCGATTGTTTTTGCAATACCCAAAAAGTTGAATAAATACATCCCTTCTCAAATACTCGCATTGATTATTTGTACAATAATTTCTGTAAAAATGGGGCTTGAAATTCCACGAATTTCAGAAATTTCTGTTGAATTTCCAAAATTCACTTTTCCGGTTCTGGATTTTCACAAAATAACAACCTATCTTCCGTATGCGGCAACGCTTGCAGTTGTATTATCAGCTGAAAGCATGTTAACCGGACTTGTTGCTGACAGCTTGACGAAAACCAAAAGCAACGCCAAAAGACTTTTATTTTCACAAGGTTTTGGAAACATAATCTGTTCTCTGACAGGTTCACTTTGCGGAACTGCAGCAACGATGAGAACGGTTGCGGCGCTAAATACCGGCGCAACAACAAAAATTGCGGCCGTAATTAATCCAATTATTTTGTGCATTTTATTATTTAAATTTTCGTGGTTCGTATCAGAAATTCCGCTTGCCGTGCTCGCCGGAATTCTTATAAAAATCGGTTATGACATTATTGACGTGAAACTACTAAAAGTTATCAAATTTGCACCTAAAGATGATTTGTATGTTTTGGCGCTTGTATTTTTGCTGACGGTTTTTTACAATCTGATTTTTGCGGTCGGCGCAGGAATTACGCTTGCGGCGCTTTTGTATGCAAAACGTGTTGCAGACAAAGCACACATTATCCAGAAATCGGTTTATGACAAAGATATTATGAAACTTGAAAAAACGCTGGAAACGGATTACAAACACAAAATCCGCGTGGTTCATATTTCAGGTCAATTCTTTTTCGGCTCGGCAACGCAGATGATTTCTAAGTTTGAGGAAGTTTTAGGCACCAAATATCTAATTTTAAACTATGAATCTGATGATTTGCTTGATATTTCAGCGATATTTGCACTCGAAGACATCATAATAAGACTTAAATCTCAGCACATTAAAATTCTGCTTGTAATCAAAAATGAAAAAGTTTTAAACCAGCTTGCCGACCACTCGATTGTGGAACAAATCGGCGAACACAGAGTTTTTTACGATGAGATGGACGCAATTAATCATGCGAAAGCATCTTTAAAAAAGAAAGCTCACAAAAAATATAAAAAAGAAAAACCCTGATATTTATTAGTAAAAATCAATAAAGTTAACCCTTTTGCAGTTAAAAAATATTAAGTTTTTTACTTTTTTAAATTTATGATATAATATTTTTGGAATAGAGAAGATTTGAGGATCTGGGTTTCTTGGAATCAAAAAAACTTATATATAATATAATACTATCATTGTCTTTGATGACTTTTTATCCGTTGTCAGGCATGGGCGCAGATAGTTTTTGGGATTACAATGTAATGGATACTTCGGGCAGTGAAATGTCCGAAAATTTTGAATACCAGCAGCCTGAACTCAGAGAACAACAACAATCTGAAACTAAAAAAGACAAAAAAGTAAAAGCTAAAAAAAAGAAAAAAGAAAAAAACACTGAAAAAAAATTTCGCTTCATCAGAAAAAAAGAGAAAAAACAAGAAACAACAGACCCTGTAGAACAACAGCTTGTTTTGCCAAAAGATAATAACTCGGAAGATCCAAAAACAGAAACTCAAACAGACATTTTTACTCCGCCTGAGGAGCAGAATTATGACTACAGTCAGTTAAAATTTCAAGAGACTAACGAAACACCTGCAGTTTCAAGAACTACGGCAAAAGGCGCCAAATACATCAAAGATATTGAAATCCATGGCACAAATGTTGTGGAACCTGAAGTTATTTTAACGAGTATCAAACAAAAAAAAGGTGAAATTTACAACCGCGAAATTGTCCAGCAAGATTTGCGCAATATTTATCAGCTCGGTTATTTCAGCGAAAAAATGCGCGCAATTCCAGTCAACAATCCGGATGGAACAATTACACTCAAGATAATTTTAGAAGAAAATGCACCGGTTACAGATTTTACAATAGAAGGCAACACCGTTGTTTCAACAGAAGAAATTTTAGCATATCTGGTTGACATGAAAGGCAAACCGCAAAATATCTCCAAATTAAATGAAGCAATTGCGAATATTCAACAATGCTATGCTTCAAAAGGTTATATTTTGGCACGCGTTGACTCTGTTACAGATGATCCGGACGGGACAATTAATATCAGCCTTAAAGAAGGTACAATCAACAAAATTCTTATTGCCGGAAACGAAAAAACAAAAGACTTTGTTGTAGAAAGAAATGTTCTTTCCGAACCGGGTATGGTCTACAATGAAAATGTTCTAAAAGAGGATATTGTAAGACTTTACGCCACACAGGCATTCAAAGATGTAACAAGAGAAATTACTCCTTGCGAAGAAATTCCGGACGCTTATGATATTACAATTAATGTTCAGGAACAAAGAACAGCAAATATTTCTATCGGCGGCGGTTTGGATACCGTAACCGGGGTATTCGGCTCTGTCGGGATTGCAGACAACAACTTCCGCGGCCGTAACCAGAGAGTTTCGCTTAACGGTCTTGTTGGTTCCGGTGTAATTCTTAATGATGCCTCTATTAAACGCAGAATGAACATGCAGGTTGAATTAAGTTTCTTTGAACCATATTTTTTCAATGCTGATACATCCTTGATGAGCAAACTATTCTTCAGAGATTTCGGAAGTTACCAGGTTCCGCTAGCAATTGAAAGAAGATATGGGGGCGAAGTTACCGTTGCACACAGAATGAAACGCAATAAACATTTAACTTCAACATTCTCTCTTGGCGTTGAAAACATTGATGTAAGAGAAGGTGACTTTAATAAAATCGCAAGCCTTTATCAAAAATACAGTGTCCCGATTTCAGAACGTGCAAAACAGCTTGACGGCGGCTTGTTCATGTCGTTAAGCCCGTCATTAATCTATGATACACGTGAAGGCGGAACTGTAACAAGAAAAGGGACTTTAGCAAACTTAAGATTTGATGAAGAATTCGGACTAATAGATTTTGACAAAACCCATGGAAAACTAACTGGGTCAATCAAGCATTACATACCGATAGGTAAAAAATCATCACTGTCATTCACTGCAAAAGGCGGAGGAAAAATCCACGGGGACAACATGCCTGAAGTTATGATGTACAGATTAGGCGGTCCATACACAATCCGCGGCTTCAAGATGAGCGGCGTCGGGACCGGCGATGCATTCATTATGGGATCAGCAGAATTTGCAACCCCAATCCCGTTCCTTGACAGAACAAGGCTTGCAAGGAAAGTTAACTTCTTAAATAACATAAGATTTACGGTTTGGGCTGATGCCGGTAAGGTTTTCAATCCAACAGTTACAAACACATTATATGACAGACCCTTGCATGCAATTACAGCCGGTATCGGTTTGAAACTTTATATTCCAGGCATGGGACCGCTGTCAATTGATTATGGTATTCCGTTCACCAATGCCGGAGAAAACGGAAATCAAGGCGGATACTTTACATTCGGTGTAGGCGATTTATTGTATTAGAAAAAACAAGGAGGTAATATGAAAAAAAATTTAGCAGCATTTGCGCTATTAATGGGAATTTTGGGTTTCTGCAACCAGGCTGATGCCGCAAGCGTAGGTTATATAAACTATCCGAAAGTTCAGGATAACTTTGCATTTGCTCAAGCTGCAATAAAAGAAGTTGACGCAAAAGCACTTGAACTTCAGCAGTATATGGTTGACAAAGAAAAACAATACAAAGCTTTGGATACTCCTTTGAAAAAACAAAACTTTGAAGATGCAACAGCAAGAGAATTCAATGCAAAACAAGAAGCATTAGTAAAATTAAGAACACAAAAAGAAGAACAGGTATTCAACAAAATTCAGGCTGCGGCAAAACAGGTTTTAGTAGAACAGAAACTTGATGCAATTGTGGATTACAGGGTAATCTTTGTAGGCGGAGTCGACATTACAGATTTAGTAATACAAAAACTTAAATCAGGCAGCATTTAATCGAGGAAAGATTTTTGTATGAAGTATTCTGAAAACGGAGAGCAATACCACATAGGATTAAAAGAAGGCGAATGCGGTAAATATGTAATTTTACCGGGCGACCCGAAAAGATGCTCTAAAATTGCGGCATATTTTGATAATGCCCAATTAATTGCAGACAGACGCGAATTCACAACCTATAGCGGATATTTAGAGGGAGAAAAAGTTTCAGTAACTTCTACCGGCATAGGCGGCGCTTCTGCTGCAATTGCCCTGGAAGAGCTTGTGAATAC
>QAMI01000051.1 GCA_003150395.1 Candidatus Gastranaerophilales bacterium
AAAATTATTAAATCTTATTTAAATTTTACTTGAATTATGAAGTTTAATTAAAAAATGATATATTATTAATAATTTCTCTTTTTAAATCTTTTTTTGTGTTTAATAATATATACATAAGTTTAGCATGCTTAATTTACATTGGTAGTATGAAAAGGAAAGTTTTATGGAAAAATCTTGCACAAAGGTGATTGACATGTATGGATATGAACTTACTTCAAGAGAAAGATTAATCCTTGAATTTATGACAGAAGGTTACGAGAACAATGAAATTGCAGCAAAAATTTACGTTAGCATTCACACAGTCAAAGCTCATGTTAGTACAATTATTAAAAAACTAAATGCTAAAAACAGAACTGAAGCAGCTTGCAAAGCCGTCAGAATAGGAATCTGCTGATTATGTATGCTCAAATTTGCAGGAATTCTTAACATTTTTGAATGTTTCATAAATTCTTATTATAATATTTGTGTGAGATAATGATTTATGAAAATAATTTTTAAAATTTTTCTATTATTTATAATGTTTGTGTGTACATTTACTCAAAGTGTGTTTGCTGAAGATGTATACAAAGTTACTTCCTTCAATTATGATACGTCAAATTCATTTATTCTTTTGACAGTTCCTGATACAATTCCAGAGCCGGTTATGCAGAGTGTTAAATTTGTCAAAATGGAGAATCCCACAAGGGCATACTTTGATATTGATTCTTCAGTTTTGACAGTACCAAGGCAAGACTGGACGTTCACATCAAACGGACTGAAAAAAGTCATTGTAAGCCAATTTTCAACAAACCCTGACAAAGTTCGGGTTGTTATGTATTTTGATGATGATTATGACCTGTCTAAAATCCATTTTTACAGGATTAAGAATAATATTATAATCCAGATGAAAGACACAATCTGTAAAAATGATTATTTTCAAAACACATTTAGAGATGACCATGCTTCTGCAAGTGATTTTTACGAATATCTGACAATGACAACGCAGGAAATGCCCCAAACTGATATTGCCGGACAAATTCAGGAAGCTTTTAATGCACAAATTTCCTCAAGAAAAGAACTTAAACTCAATACAAAATACTATATTGAAAGCATAACCCCTAAACAAAATGCAGTTTTACTAAATGGTTTTGGAGCAATAACCATTGAAAAGCCAATGATTTTGACAAATCCATCAAGAATTGTATACGATATTCCAAATACCCTGGTAAAAGGGTCAATTAGAAACACTGAATACAAACTCGGCGGGCTGGATACCGTAAAAATAGGCCAGTTTTCGGTAAACAAGGCGCGAATTGTAATCACAACAGAAAATGTCGACAAATATATCCCAATAATTTCAAGCGACAACCAGTCCCTTTTAATTGCTAATTCTGATAAAACAAACAGCTTCAATCTCTTTACAAATACATCAAACATGATTTCATATTCTCATGAAAAAATTGACAGCCAGACAAGTTCTATGACCTTGGCTTTCACAAATCCAATCGTGCACGGGCTTAACAGAAGCAATTCTGAACTGCTTGTATATTTGTATAATGTACAAAATTATAATGAATTAGATTTTAAAAATGCTTTTCAAGATACGATTTTTGCAAACGCTGAAATTAGCTTAATTCCGAAAATCGGCTTAAAACTTCGTATACCGCTTGAACAGAACAGCCTTGTAAACACTTTTTTGGGAGCCGACGGAAAAGCCTTTAAAATAACAATAAAAACCCCGAAAAAATCTTCTGAAGATACAACACAACGCCCGAAACCGGTTATTACAACTCCTGTAATCATACCAAAACCAAGCGGCAAAGGCGTTAAAAAAGTTGTAATTGATGCAGGTCATGGCGGAAGCGATTATGGTGCAATCAGGGATAATATCAATGAAAAAGACATAACCCTTGATGTTTCAAAACAAGTTAGAGATATGCTCGTTAAAAAAGGTTATATTGTTCAAATGACACGCGATTCTGATGAATACGTTTCTCTTCAGGACAGAGTTGCAATAAGTGAAAATTTTGAACCAGATATCTTCGTCAGCATTCACGTAAACTCAAGCACAGGCACTGAAGCAAGCGGGATTGAAACCCACTATTATCATCAGGAAAGCCTTTTCCTCGCCCAAACTGTTCACGCCTCTCTAGCCAGTGCAATCAATACAAAAAACAGAGGTCTGTTTAAATCTAAATTTTATGTCATTAATCACACTACAGACCCGGCAATATTAATTGAAATCGGATTTATTTCAAATCCGGCGGAGCGTGCGGAACTTATCAGCGCTGAACGTAAAAAAGCCACTGCTAAGGCTATCGTGGAAGGAGTTGAGAACTATTTTAAACAGCTTAAATGATAACCCAATTGGATTTTTCGACTCAGGCGTGGGCGGCGTAACGGTTTTTGAACAGGTAAAAAAACTTTTGCCAAATGAAGACTATATTTACTTTGGCGACACAAAAAACATGCCTTATGGAGAAAAAACAGAAGCTCAATTGCTGGAGTTTGCTGATAATATTTTCAAATTTTTTGAAAAACAAAATGCAAAAGCCGTTGTAATGGCTTGTAACACAACTTCAGCTATAGTTTACGAAAAACTGAAAAACAAATACAACTTTAAAGTTTATCCGATAATTCAGTCCGTCGCAAAACAATTTTCAGAACTTCCGCTTAAAAGAATAGGTATTTTTGCAACACCGGCAACTATAAATTCTCACTGCTACCAGAAAGAAATCCTTAAACACAATAAAAAAATGGAGGTTGTTGAAATTTCCAGCCCTCAATGGGTAAGAATTGTTGAAGACGGCAGGGAAAATACAGAATTTGGCAAACAGGCAGTCGCATTAAAAATGCAGGAAATGTTGATGTTCAAACCTGACAAAATAGTTTTAGGCTGCACGCATTACCCTTATCTTTTAGATATTTTGCAGAAATTTGCTCCAAAAGAAATGTTTATAAACCCTTCAGTAGAATTCGCCAAAATCATAAAAAGCGACTTAGCTTCAAAAAACCTCTTAAATGAATCTCAAATTTCAGGCATTGAAAAGTTTTATGTAAGCGCAAATCCTGAAAAATTCCAAAAATCGGCTTCAATGTTTTATGAAATCAAAGAACTTCCGATGCTTGCAGAATTTCAGCCTGCTTGATTTAAATTATTAACAAATGTAACATTTTTATAAACCTCTGAAATCCATTAGTTTTTCTTGTTTTTATATAATTAAGAGAAGTAAAACAAGAGGACGAGAGAGATGGCAATATCAAATATTCAAGAAACATTGTTGATGTATACCAAACAAAAATCAATGATTAACGAAAAATTGTCAAACGTACAGTTCAATCTTATGAATGCGTCACGCGAAAGTGCGGATTTACAGCAAAAATATAATGAGCAGCAGCAATATTACTATTATGAATATTATGAAGATTCTCCGGATGAATATATGGCAGTAATGGAAATTCTGGAAAATGAACATGAATACGAATTGCAGAACCTGAATTCCTGGGAAGCACAGCTGGAAATGGACAAAAACAACTATGAAACCCGGCTGAATGAAATTACAACTTTTGAAAGCTCCTGGACAAAACTTCTTCAAACCAATATCAAAAACGATTTCACATACGGCGGAGCCGGAAAATAAAAAACAGATAAGCGGACTTTTAAAGCCCGCTTTTTTGTTTTACAATAATATTATGTTAAAAACAGGCGAAAAACTTGGTGCATTCATAATCCCGACAGGAGTTGGCGCAAGCATTGGAGGCTTTGCCGGCGATGCAAGCTGTTATGCAAGAGAATTTTCAAAAAAAGCAAAACTCATAGTAAATCCTAATGTCGTCAATGCAGGGGTATTTTCGGGGATAAATGAAAATATGTTTTATGTTGAAGGGTTTACATTGGATGAATTTTTCAAAGGCAATTTGAGTCTAAAACCTTCTCAAAACAATAAAATCGGAATAATTTTTGATAAAGCAATTCCTCAGGATGTATTGAATATTCATATCAACACCGTCGGTGCTGTCCAAGTTGTTTACGGTGTTAATGTTGCAGGGTATGAAGTAACAGATGAAAATGTCGGAGTTGAGTTTTTCATAAATGAACATAGGATCTCAGCCGGTGCAGTGAAAAATCCTGAAACTTTATACCGTGCAACAGAAAAACTAATTAACCGCGGAGCAGAAGCTATTGTTATTGTAGGTCTTTTTGATGACCCGGAGGAAGACAATTTAGAATATGCAAACGGCTTTGGAGTTGACCCTGTGGGCGGAGTTGAAGGAATTATTTCGCATTGCATTTCTAAAAAATTTAAAGTTCCATGCGCTCATTCACCTGCTTTTACGGATTATTCTATCTCGACGGAACTTGTTAATCCAAAATCCGCTTCCGAATACATAACCCCGACTTTTTTGCCTTGCGTACTCCTGGGATTAAACAATGCACCCAAAATTGTACAATCGGAAGGGATTTCCATTGAAGCCCTCGACTTTCTTGTAATGCCGTATAACTCACTTGGTTCAACACCCGTTTTTGAAGCTTTAAAACGCAATATAAAAATTTATGCAATAAAAGAAAATTCAACACTTCTTGATGTTACTAATGAAAAGTTGTTTAAATCCAATAAAATTATTGAATTGCAGTCATACGCAGAATGTCTCACTCTTTTATAACCTGCAAACTACCCGATTTCCCCTGCTTACAGAGTCTCAAAATTTCACAAAACGAACAATTGCAGGATAAAAATTTTTATAATATAATAATTATATTAAATTAGGAGAGAAAAATGGATCAGGAAACTTACATGAGAATTATGGGCTACGTGCCGACCGTAATTGAAGCCTCTTCACGCGGAGAACGCTCATTTGATATATTTTCAAGACTATTGAGAGAACGAATTATATTTTTAGGCTCGGAAATAAATGACGAAGTTGCAAACTCAATTGTCGCACAGCTTTTACTGCTTGACAGCGAAAACAACGAAAAAGACATTATGCTTTACATTAACAGCCCGGGCGGCGTAATTACAGCCGGAATGGCTATTTACGACACAATGAACCTTATAAAATCAGATGTATGTACAATTTGTCTTGGAGATGCAGCGTCTATGGGGGCCTTCCTGTTGTGTTCCGGTGCAAAAGGCAAGAGAATGGCTCTGCCTAACTCAAGAATAATGATTCACCAGCCTCTTGGTGGTGCGCAAGGTCAGGCAACAGATATTGAACTTGAAGCAAAAGAAATTCTTAGAATGAAAGATATGTTAATCAGCATTATGGCCGAAAATTCAGGTCAGCCTTATGAAAAAGTTAAGGAAGACTGTGAACGCGACCATTTCCTCACTGCCCTTGAAGCAAAGGAATACGGACTAATTGACAAAGTAATTGAAAAGCATTCTTCGTAACAAAACTTTACAAAACAGTTAAAAACATGCAATCGCGCGCGGTTGCATGTTTTTATATATATGTGTAAAGGTCAAAAGGTTATACAAGGTTAGTTAAAACAATTCAGGTAGGAGTTTATTATGTCACTTCTTGTTTTCGGGTTTCGAAAATATTGGCTCATACGGCGCAGAAGCGAATTAAATTACAGCATCTCCGCGTTGGTCAGAAAGCTGGGTGATTTGCAGAAATATTCTGCAAACATCGGTGACGGAACCATCTCAATGCAAAATATGATGAATATGCCATCCTCATTGTTCAACAGAGCAGTAGCCTTTATGGCGTTTTCACAAGCAGGAGCTATGCGCGGAGCACAACAGAATATGCAGATGATGGGTCCGCAAATTCAATTCCAACTACAACAAATGCAGCAATCTCAACAAGGGCAAAATCCACAAGCCACTCAAATGTACCAACAATGGATATTCCAAAACTTATATAAACAAGAACTTCAAAAATATCAAAAACATGAAGAAAAATTGTTACATCAACAAGAACAGGAAATTGAACAGGAAAAGGCAAGACTGGAAGCAGAACTGAGAATGGTTGAGGCTGAGTACGAAAGCACTGCTCAAGCCGAAAAACAATCAGTAAACTTCTGGAAACCTGAGTACACAGCATAAAAAGTTTACAACTCCTCACCCCCTATAATTGACCCAAATTAAAGAGTCCGCTTCTCCTTTCGCGGGCTCTTTTTCATGTAAGCAGCCACAAAAATTTCACAAAAATATTTAATCCGTAATCACAAAATCAACAGGCACGTCAAATTTTTCAACAGGGAGTTCTTCAATCAAAAGCTGATGCGCAACCGCAGTAATTGTTTTAATCTTATACTGCGTAAGAAATCTGTCATAAAACCCGCCGCCATAACCAAGCCGGAAACAGCTTTTATCTGCCGCAAGCGCCGGCACTATTGCTAAATCAAGACATATCGGGTCTACAGGGTTTGAGCAAGGTTCTTTTATGTTAAAACTTGAAACTTCAAGAATGTCACCCTTTTTAAAAGGGCAAATCAAAAGTTCTTTACCATTAACCTTTGGTAAAAAAAAGTTTTTATCTTCCTCTAACATCGCAAGAAGATTTATTTCATATTTTGAAGGAAAATAAAGCAGAACATTCTTTGCCTTCTGAAAATCCGGATGTTTCTTGATTTTTCGTACAATTTTAGTACTAATAGCATCTAACGGCAAAGTTTTTCTTAAACTTTTAGCCCATATCCTTAAGTCGGTTTTATTCTCCATATTTTTAATATATAATAAATAGAAAATATTGTCCTTCGTTAGCAAACTTAAAACAGGAAAACGACAATGACCGATTTTTGCGAAAACAATTTAATAAACCCGAATTGGGCAAAACATGGCTATATTCAGGTTTATACAGGAAACGGCAAAGGGAAAACTACAGCCTCCTTAGGGCTTGCAATGCGCGCGCTCGGCCGCTGCTGGAAGGTTTTAATAATTATGTTTACTAAAGGCGGCGACGATTACGGTGAGTTGAATTCTTTTCGTAATCTTTCTCCTGAAATCTCAAAAAATCTCACCATTGTTCAGGCCGGTCTGGACAGAATTGTTTATGAAAAAAACAAAAATGCAGATGATGAGGCTGAAATTAAGAAAGGCTGGGAACTTGCCAAAAAAGCAATCCAAAATGACGAATATAACCTTATAATCCTTGATGAAGCAAACATTGCAATAGATTTGGGGTTGATCGATTTGGACGAAGTTGTCGATGTTTTGAAAAACAAACCGGAAGATATGGAAATTGTTTTAACCGGACGAAACGCAAACGAAAAAATAATAGACTTGGCGCATCTTGTATCTGAAATTAAACCAATAAAACATTATTGGGATACTGGAATAGCTGCCCGCAAAGGAATTGAGTATTAAAACCTCCACGTCATTCTGATACAAAGCGAACAGTTGAGCTAGACGAAACTTGTGAGCCTGTATCCGGAACATAGTGAAGGTGCGGCTGCGAAGAATATCCTAAAAATATTACTAGAATGACGACATATTTATGAACGTCATTTTTAACGAAAAGGACTTTTCACGTTTCACTGCTCACTTTTCACTTATTCATGCTACAATATTTTCATAAGAATTAACGAAAAGAGGGATGAAAAGTTATGGAAAAATATTATTTAACAACAGCGATTGACTATGTAAATGGCGCACCGCACATTGGACATGCTTATGAAAAGATTTTGACTGATATTATTGCAAGACATTACTCTCAACGCTGCGATGATGTATTTTTCCTGACAGGAACTGACGAACACGGAATTAAAATTCAAAAAACAGCCGAAAAAAAAGGAATTACACCTAAAGAACTTTGCGATATTAATGCGCAATCCTTCAAAGATGCCTGGAAAGCTCTTGGTGTTGATTACACAAGATTTATACGCACAACCGACGACGACCATGAAGCAATTGTTCAAAGAATTTTCAAAAAGCTTGTTGAAAAAGGCGATATTTACAAACACAAATATGAAGGACTTTACTGCTCGGGCTGCGAATGCTTTTTGAATCCCAAAGATTTAACAGAAGACGGACTTTGCCCAGACCACCTAAAAAAACCGGAAGTTGTTAGTGAAGAAAACTATTTCTTTAAATTAACAAAGTACAAAGACGCAATCGCAAAATATATTAAAGAAAATCCGGACTTTATTATTCCTCAATTCAGAGCAAATGAGGTTTTAAACCAGCTTGAAGATATTCAAGACATTTCTGTTTCACGTTCAAAAGACAATGTTCAATGGGCAATCGATGTTTTGGACGATTCTGAACAATCAATCTATGTTTGGATTGACGCACTTTCAAACTATATTACTGCGCTCGGCTACGATGTTGAAAACCCATCGGAAAACTTCAAAAAATACTGGCCTGCTGATGTTCAGGTTATCGGGAAAGATATTTTGAAATTCCACAGCATTTACTGGCCTGCGATATTGATGGCGCTTGATTTACCGCTGCCAAAACACATTTTTGCGCACGGCTGGATTACAATTGATGAAAGCAAAATGTCAAAATCCCTTGGGAATGTAATTTCGCCAACTTCAGTTCTTGAAAATTTTGAGCTTGATATTCCTGACCCGTTCCGCTATTATATGGCAACTTCAGCACCTTGTGGAAAAGACGGAAACTACTCGGATGAAGATTTCAAAGAAAAAGTTAACGCACATCTGGCAAATTCTATGGGAAATCTACTTAACAGAACGCTTTCTATGCTTGTCAAATATTTTGATGGAGAAATCAAACCAGAATTTGATGTGACAGAAAAAGAAATTGTTGCA
This sequence comes from Candidatus Gastranaerophilales bacterium, assembly GCA_003150395.1. GTDB lineage: Bacteria > Cyanobacteriota > Vampirovibrionia > Gastranaerophilales > Gastranaerophilaceae > Scatenecus. The sequence goes on from QAMI01000051.1 coordinate 8,702, forward strand.
GGTTCAAAAAGCCTTCTTCAAGCTGCAAAAAACAAAATTGATTTAGTAAAAAGCCATTTTGACAACTTTGAAATCGCTGAAGCTGGAAACGAAATTATACAACTTGTAGACATGACAAATAAATTCGTAACAGACAATGCTCCATGGACTCTTGCTAAAGAAGAAAAAATGACAGAATGCGGTCAGGTTTTGACAACTGTTCTTGAAATTATGTGTGTTGTTTCAGCCTTGATTTATCCATTCTGCCCGAACATTGCAGAACGCATGGCAGCTCAATTGTCGTTTAACCTTAAATGTGTAAATCTGGATAAATTGACATGTAAAAACCTTAAATCCGGCAAACTTATTACTAAAGAAGAAATCAAACCGGTATTTTTAAGAATGGACAGCGAATTAGCTGATAAAAGCAAAAAATAAGCTGAATTCTTGTGAAAAAGTGAGAAGTGAAAAGCCGTTTCGTTAATAATAATTATGAAAAATATTTTCATGCACTGACTGAAATCGAGACAGGACACAAAAATTTCTCAAATGTTCTTAGTAGCTTCTTCTCATCAAGTCAGAAAGTTTCACTTCAGCTTTTGGCGGAATTGACGGCTTTTTAACGGCCTTTTCAACAGGAGTTTCCGTTTTAAACTGGGTCAGACCGACTTTAATGTGATCCTCACTTTTTAGCATGAAAATTTCTTTAAAAAAATTGACTATTTCATTCATAAAAAATCTCCTAACCGCTGGGGTTTATTTAACTATATAATACATTAAAACGATTTGACGTGCAAATTTCATTATACTTTATGTTATATTATTGATACAAAGCGAAGTTTTATAATATTTGAATTATTATTTTACGAGGGAAATAATGACGGCTGACATTGAGGGTTACTACAAAAATCCACAGGAAAATTTTAAACATGCTTATGACTTGATAATTAATACCCAGAGTCATAGCGAGCTTATAAGCATGCTTAAAACCGGTAATATTGTTCAAAAACAGCTCGCAGCGTTAAAACTCGACAAGGTTACAAACCAAGAAGAAGCTCAAATTTTAATAGACAACCTGACCGGTCAAGACGGAAAAATCAGGGAGGCTGTTTCCTTAAAAATATCTGAACTTATGCAAAATAAGACGATTTCGGAGCTTTTTCAACCTGAAAAAAATTTAGACACCTTTCTTGATGCAATAATCGATATTAACGGAAACATTTGCAGGAACATAATTTCAGCATTATCAAACTTGAAATATAATAAAAAGTTTTGTGAAATATTCACATTAGAACTTTTGAAACGTACACTAAAACTGGCAGAATACATTCAAAAGTTTGATTTTCAGGAAGGCAAATATAAGGTTAACAAAGAAGTTTTCAAGCTATACTGGTACCTGGAAACAATTTCTCAGTTTGCCGAATTTGTTGAAGAAACACTGTTAAAGGAAATTTTAAATATAACAAAATCCATAAACGAATACACGATAAGAGAAAAGACAGCTAAAATTCTTACACGCACTTTCAAAGACGAAGAATTCGCTAAAATGCGAGAACTGTTAAAAAATGATACAAACTATTACGTAAGACGATTTTAGTTATATAATATAAAAAAAGCGCACATTATATTAAGATATATTACGACTTTTTACATTTGGCAACTATTTTTAGCAATTTTTGATAGAAGGTATTTTTTATATATATACAAGAGTTGCAAAATAGTTATCAGATGGGAAATTTAAAAGGAGATTATTATGGCAAGAGTACTTATTTCAATGCCGGAAAAATTTTTAGACGAGATTGACAGTCTTGCTCTTAATGAAAACCGTTCAAGATCAGAATTGATTAGGGAAGCTCTAAGAACATATATGTATCGCAACCAGGTGCGAAATACAAAAAGAGCCGAAAGAAATGCCGAATTGCTTGATAGTCTTCTCGGTTAACAAATTTAAGGGAAAAATTATCAGATAAATACGATTGGGGGAAAATATGGAAAACTTAGAAAAAGATTACACAATGTCGTCATTAGATGAGTATTTTAACTTGTTGGATCAAGAAAATACAAAACGTTCTCAAATGATAGCTAAATCATTAACAAAATATTTGAAAAAATCTCAAGAATACGGAAAATTTGATGAGCTAAAATCAATTCAAGCTCAATAGTTGAAAATTAAAAAAGCTGAAACGACCTGCATAAATGCAGGTCGTTGTGATTAATGAAATCGTTTTTATTTGAACATATCTAAAAGCGATTCTCCACGCTTAATAAGCTCATGCGTTATTAACTTGAATGTCCTCATATCGTAAGGTAAAATACCATCAGCAAGTTTAATGCGGCTTTTTAAACCGTTCTTTGCTCTTGAATTTGCAAATTCGGCAAAAGTTTCTTTCGGGATTACAACGGCACCGGAAGGTAATCGCACAGGTTCATTATTAATTGTAACGATATCAATATTAGTATATCTTTTACCTGCCCTAAAATTTTTGACTTGTTGAAATTCCGTAGAATTCAAACTTTGCTTAAATTTGAACAAAGTTTTGGGTGATAATTTACCATTAAAGGATGTTTGGTTATCTAAGCTTACTTGCATATTTATCTCCTATTTTAATTCTTTATAAAAACGAAAATTTATTTTTTTGCTAGCTATTCAGTCTAAATTTAATATAAAAAGAGCCTGCTAAGATAGCAGGCTCTTTTTAAGATTTTTCGTATTGTTTAAAAATTATTCAATAATTTTGTCAACAACACCGGCACCAACAGTACGTCCGCCTTCACGGATAGCGAATCTCATACCTTCTTCAATAGCAACCGGAGCGATAAGTTCAACTTCCATTACAACGTTGTCGCCAGGCATAACCATTTGACCGTCGAATTTAATTGAACCAGTTACGTCAGTTGTTCTGATATAGAACTGAGGTCTGTATCCAGGGAAGAAAGGAGTGTGACGTCCGCCTTCTTCTTTTGTCAAAACGTAAACGTTAGCTGTAAATTTAGTATGCGGATGAATTGTTCCTGGTTTAGCAAGAACCTGACCGCGTTGAATTTCAGTTTTATCAACACCACGGAGCAAAGCACCAATGTTATCACCAGCTTGACCTTGGTCAAGTTGTTTTCTGAACATTTCAACACCTGTAACAGTAGTTTTCTTAGTTTCGCCAAGACCAACTAATTCAACTTCATCACCTACTTTAACAATACCACGTTCTACACGGCCTGTAGCAACAGTACCGCGGCCTGTGATTGAGAATACGTCTTCAACAGGCATCAAGAACGGTTTGTCTAAGTCACGTTCCGGAGTCGGGAAGTAAGAATCGATAGCATCCATCAATTCCCAAATTTTATCAACCCATTTATCTGCGCCACGAGCAATAGTCGGGTTAGCTTGAGCTGCTTCAAGAGCTTTCAAAGCAGAACCGTGGATGAACGGGATATTGTCGCCGTCGAATTCGTATGAAGAAAGAAGTTCACGAACTTCCATTTCAACCAATTCCAACAATTCCGGATCATCAACCATATCGCATTTGTTAAGGAATACAACCAAGTTCGGAACGCCAACCTGTCTAGCTAACAGGATGTGTTCACGAGTTTGAGGCATAGCACCGTCAGTTGC
>QAMI01000053.1 GCA_003150395.1 Candidatus Gastranaerophilales bacterium
GGGGGAGGGGCTGCTAGTGTCCAATGTCTGTAAGTGTTTTCCTAATTTGCTAAAATTCTTATAAAATTAGAGTTTAAGTTTTTATATATTTATGCCGTTAACGGGAATATGATGTGTATGAGAAAAATTTAAAAGGAGAAACTTCTGATGGGTATCGGCGACAATGTTGGTGTGAACAAAACTGGCAGTGATTCACTGTATGTGAAAAAGAAAAAAGAAGAAGAGTTGAAACTTCAAAAACCGGATACAACTGCTTTAATGAAAGCTGAATTACAAAGGTTGAATAATGCGGTGAGTTCAGAACAAAAAACTCCTAAGGAATTTACTTTTGCTCGCTTTTCAACAGATAATATGACAGATGAGGAGGTTGAAAGACTTTCTCAGGAATGGCTTGCAACCCCATCGCCGGCTAACAATACAGAAACAACAGATGTAGAAACCGAAACTGCAGCTCAAGTTCAACAAGACGAAGCTGCTGAAGAAACTCCGGAAACCGAACAAAATACGCCTCCGGAACCAGGTTCGCCTGACAGATATAAAGGTGAAAACAAACCCGCTGCAACTGCAAACTGGGCGGATTTGAACGGAAAATATTTTGAAGTAATTGATGAGCCTGATGCAAACGGAAAACTTCCCACACGCCCTATTCATGGTGAAATCAAAGTCGAAGGCGAAGCCAAAAACGAAGAGAATCCAAAGAAATTCACAATTACAGACAAAGATAACGGCGTGACTTATACCTTTGAACTTGATGAGAGTGTTGAAGACAAAGTAATGTACAAATGTACATCAGGCAAAGGTGCTTATTCCAAAGGCAATTCGTATGAACTAAGAACAATCAACGGTGTCCCAATGCTTGTTCAAATGAGCGATATGGAAGGTCATGGCACAAGTATTGGTAAAACTGGCGCACCAAAACCAACTACTCCTCCAAAAGATTCTACCCCTGTAGAAGATACCCCTCCGGCAGAGGACACGCCGCCCACTCAAGATGCTCCGCCAGTTGAAGGTGAAGACAATTTGACACCTAAACAACGTCAAGCAAAAATTGATGAGGATGCAGCTTCACTTGAGCCTGATTTGACGCCTAAAATGAAAATTGATGAAGAATTAAAAGCTAAAGCAGAGGCTATTAGCAAAGCTATGCAAGAGGCTCCGGTAGTCGCAAAAGATATCAAAAACGAACTTGAAGCATTCTGGACTAACAATGCTAATGCTCGTGACCTTATTGCAAAAATTACACCTGAAAATGCAGCACATGTAATTGCGCAATATTCTGAAATCGCTGATAAAATTGATGATGTTATGGGTATGGACACAGCAGATATCTACAAAAATTTGTACACTCCGTTAAAGGCTCGTTTAAAAGAACTTGGGCTTGCGGATCCATTTGGAGAGGGCAAAACGCTTTCAGAAAATGCAAATCTCGATGGTATGAAAGAATGGATAAACAAAGCATCATTGGCTATATTAGAAAAAGAAAAAGAAATCAACGAGCAAGCTCTTAATAATCAACAAGAAGTCAAAGAAGAACAAGAAACTCTTGAAGAAATAAAAACAAAAGCTAAACCTGTTATAGATAAAGCAAACAAATCCCTTGCCGAAGCCATAAATGCAGAGCCGAAACTTAAGATTGAAAGATATGATAACGGTAATGGCGATGAATATGTAAAGCTACCTGATGGTCGTGAAATAGCTGTTGAACGTAATAATCATGGTGAAATCATTGCGGTTTATATAGATGCCGATAATGATACAAGAGTCTATGATGTTATATATTCTTCAGAGGCCGCATATGTAGATATCGATAACTCAAATGATAATTTTGAATTCGGGCTTAGCAATGATCGTTATGATTTTGAAAAAGTCTTGGAACTTGCCAAACGAATATTCGGCGAAAAACCTGCACCACAAACTGAAGAATAACTCACAATGTAAAAGAACAAGGGCTTCAATTTAGCCCTTGTTCTTTATAATGCTCATTTATTCTGTCATTCAGAGGCACAATGTGCCGAAGAATCTTTTTACGTTTTTTCTTTAATATTTCAACATCGAAACAATCTTTGGTGCATCAACAAGTTTTTCTCTGCCATTTAGGTCTTCTAACTCGATTAAGAAAGCTATTCCAACAAGGTTTGCACCGGTTTTCTTAACGAGTTTGCAGGCCGCTTCGGCTGTTCCGCCTGTTGCAAGCAAATCATCCACAATTAAAACATTTGCTCCTTCCGGCAGCGCGTCTTTGTGAATTTCAATTTTATCAGTTCCGTATTCAAGGTCATATTCTTGAGAATAGGTTTCGGCCGGAAGTTTTTTAGGCTTTCTGATAGGCACAAAGCCGGCATTCATTTTATAAGCCATTGGCATTCCGAAAATAAATCCGCGAGACTCAATCCCTGCGATATAATCAATTTTAATCTCCTTGAATTCATCGCAAAGGTAATCTATCATAACCTTTAAAGTTTCCGGGTCTTTCAGCGCTGTTGTGATGTCGCGGAAAATTATACCGGGTTTTGGGAAATCCAATACATCTCTTATTTTGCTTTTTACATCGGTAATAGTCTGTGTCATTTTTTCTCCTTTAATTTGTTTACTGCATGGGGTGAGCAGTTTATATTTTTAGTAAATTTTTGTTTTCTTCATTAATATTTTCTTGTTCTTCCATAACCAGTCCGTGTGCTGTTTTACCCCAGTTCATATCTTTTTTGCAGAAAAGAATCTTGAATGCGATAAAAAGTACAAGCGGAAACCATATTATCAAAAGATATATTGAAGTTTGCAACGCTTCAAATGCTGCGTCAAAACGCGGCATATTATCATAACGTCTGAGGGCATATCTTGCGGCTAAGAAAAAGCCAAGTCCGATTAACCCGCCCAGAACGATTGATGAATACAATGTTTGAGTCGGTGCGTCTTTTGCCAAAACCTTGAATACTCTTATCAAAAGTTCCATGATGAACCAGCCAGGCATAATAAATTCTGACACATAAGCTGTCATATCAAGGCTTGCGCGTAAAGACATTTTTCTTGAAAATAATACATCTTCAAAATATTCAAGATATCTTCTGATTGTGCCCTCAATCCAGCGTCTGCGCTGCCTGTACAACGGCCAAAGATAAATAATTCCTTCTTCATAAACTATTGCATTCGGACAAAATCTTATATTCCAGCCTTTTATATGAAGCCGTGTTGACATATCCAAATCGTCTGTAATTGTATAATTATTCCATCCGCCGATATCTTCAATTGCTTCGCGTTTTATAAGTTCACCATTTCCGCGAAGTTCAACAGCTCCTTTAACAGAGTCGCGTCCAACCTGGAAATGCGTATCCATTGTATATTCATTATTCTGGCATCGAGTTAAGAGATTGTAGTTTTTATTTCTTATTACTTTTCTTGCCTGAACAGCTCCGACATCTTTTGGTTCAAGTTCTGGAATGAGTTTTTTTAAAAAATCAGGCTCAACTGTGGCATCTGCGTCAAAAACCAGTATCGCCTCGCCTTTGGCAATCTTCATTGCGTCATTAAGAACAGCTGATTTGCCTGGAAATGCGTTCTTGTCTCTGATTAGTGCAGTTATATTTTCATAGTGTTTTTCAAGCTCCTTAATTACATTTGCTGTGTTATCTGAGCTTCTGTCATCTATTAAAATAATCTCAAAGTTTGGATAATCAATATTTAAAATGTTTGCAACAGTATGTTCAATAACAGATTCTTCATTGTGACATGGAACCATAATTGTTACAAAGGGTTTATAATTTTCATTAACAATTTTAGGGTGTTTTTGCAGCTGCCGTTTTTTTAATTTGTAAGCCAAATTCATAAATACAACATAAATAGTCATTGCCGTGCACAAAAACGCCAATCCCCAAAGCGTATTAAAATAACTCTGGAAAATGTATATAAATACTGCCATTCCGACGACTATTGCAAGTAAAACCAAGCGTTCTTTCATTCTCTAACCTCATTCAGGAACATCAATATACCCTAACTTATCTCCACTATTCAGCTTCCTATAATATTGTATCAGAAAAATATTTTAATAGACAAAATCAACTTTTTAATGTAAAAATTCCTTAAAATACTTGCATATATTTGAGTTTTGGCTATAATAAAGCATGTACATAAAATAAAGGAGTTTTTATTATGAACAAAGAAGAGTTAGTACAAGAAGTTGCAAAAAAAGCTAATGTTACACAAAAAGAAGCTGCTGAAGTTATCACAGCTTGGGTTGATACAATCCAAAAAACAGTTGCTAAAGGCAAAAAAGTAACTTTAGTTGGTTTCGGTACTTTTGAAGCACGTAAAAGAGCTGCAAGAACTGGACGTAATCCGCAAACAGGTAAAGAATTGAAAATTCCTGCAAAAACTGTTCCGGCATTTTCAGCAGGTAAAAAATTCAAAACTATTGTTAACGGAAAATAGTTTGTGATAATACAAAAGGTTTTGCGCTCGTCATTTGACGGGCGCATTTTTTAATGTTTTTATACTATTTACAATTTTCAAAAAATGTATTAAACTTTAACTTATGGAATTAACAGTATTAGTAGACAACAGTACGCAAAAAGATTATGATTTACGTGCAGAGTTTGGGCTTTCGATTTTGCTTGAGGACGAATTTCATAAAGTTATTTTTGATTGCGGTTACAGTGACGTTTTTATAAAGAACGCATATCATATGGGGATTGAACTTGCGGATGTTACTGATATTGTTCTTTCTCACAGTCATAATGACCACACGGGAGGTTTTTTGTGGCTTCAAAATCTTTATAAAAAACTTTTAAAAGTTGGATTTGTAATAAATAATAAGAGGTTGATTGTTCATCCCTACATTTTTCAACCGCATTTGGATGAAAACTTTGAAAACATTGGGTTTCCTGGTGATGAAAGCTCTATAGGAGACTTTTTCGAAATAGCTTATACAAAAGAGCCATATCACATTACAGAAAATCTGATATATCTCGGAGAATTTCCTGTATCAGAGAGCAGTGAAGACCCTGATGAATCCGCGCTTGTTTACACGTCAGCTAAAGGTCTGGTAATAATCTCAGGCTGCGCGCATGCAGGGCTGGCTAACATAGTTGAGTATGCTAAACAGGTTACAAATCAGCATAAAATCTATGCTATAATTGGCGGAGTTCATCTTTTAGAAAAATCCGATAATGAAGTTAAAAAACTTGGTATATATTTGCAGAGACAGGGTGTTCAAATGCTGTTTCCGTGCCACTGCTGTGATTTAAGGGCTAAGATTATTTTATCAAAATATGTTCCGGTAAAAGAAGCATATTCCGGATTTAAAATGAGCTTTTAAATTTATTTCGGAAGATTTTTAAAATAATCCTTGTCATTGAGCGCTTTGTAAGTACATCCGGCTCCGTTTAGACTATTTGTTGACGATTGAGAGCAATATTTGTCTGTTTTGCTGTAATAGTTAGTATTTGGTGCACCCATCGGCAGCAATGTTCCTTTGTCATTTATCTGAAACATAAACAAATCATGTCCTAATCTATTAGGGTTTTTGTTATAGCCGTTTACATCGACGGATATATCCAACCTGACGCCAGTTCCACTGTTTTCAATTAAAACAAGAATGCCATCATTAAGTACAAATTGACCGTCATCAAAGAGGTTAATATTTATATCTCTTTGACCGTTATAAGTTTTGTATTTTCTTGCCTTGCTTGCATCTCCGAGGAAGCCGCTTCCGGTTGTGTTTGGAATGCAAGCGCTGTTTGAGTCTGATGCGCCAAGTCCACAGTCTTCAATTACTTGAAGATATTTCATTAATATGGTTTTCAATTCATATATTTTAAGATTTTCCGGTGTAGCTCGTTCGCCGCTCTGAGCCTGATGCATGTCTAATGCCTGTCCAATTACTGAATAACTGCGTTTTAATCCGGCTTCAAGCTGTTTGTTTCTGCTGTTATTTATAACTGTGGGTAAGGTCATGGCTGCAACTACTCCAATAATTCCGAGTGTGATAAGAACTTCCGCTAATGTAAACGAGTCTTGATATTTATAGGCAGAGATATCTACGTGTGTAGCACCTTCAGCAAAAGTAAACACTTTTTTCATAATTAAACCTTTCTTTTTTCATATAATAATTTATTGATTGTATTTTTTATACGTATCAACCGTACGTATATTTGTCTTGAGCTTACGTATAGACTGTACGTATGAGCTATGATTTCTATAAAAATCTAGGCAGAAATATCAAGGCACGCCGCAAAGTTCTAGGTTTAACACAGCAGCAGCTTGCCGATAAGATGGATATTTCTCTAAATTTTATGGGAAAAATAGAAGTCGCTTTTTCTAAACCTTCGCTTGATACTTTAATAGAATTCGCAGATGTACTAGAAACTACAGTCAGTGATTTGACTAAATTTGATAATTAAAGTTTACAATCGCTTGCAATTAAAACTTTCTCGTAATACAATAAAATCAGCCGAAAGTTTCATGGCTTTGGTATGCCTGAAGCTGATTCGTTAATACTTAACCAAAAAAAGGAGAAGAAAATGCCAAAAATGAAAACACACAGATCTGCTGCTAAACGCTACAAAGTTACAGCAACAGGCAAAATTACAAGAAGAAAAGCAGGTATAGGCCACTTGCTCCAACACAAATCTTCTTCCAGAAAACGCAGACTTTTCTCGGTTGAACAGATTTCAGATGCACAGGTAAAATTGGTATCTCATGAGTTACCATACAAGAAGTATTCAAGATAGGAGCAAACAATGAGAGTAAAACGTGGTAATGTTAGTCGTAAAAGACATAAGAAAATATTAAAACTTGCAAAAGGCTTTATTGGAGCAAGAAGCAGAATTTTTAAAGTAGCAAACATCGCTGTTATGAAAGCTTTGAAATACGCTTACAGAGACAGACGCACTACAAAACGTAATATGCGCCGTTTGTGGATTGTAAGAATTAACGCAGCTGTTAGAGACCGTGGTATGAGCTACTCAAGATTCGTAAATGCTTGCAAAAAAGCTAATATCATCGTAAACAGAAAAATGCTTGCTGATATGGCAGTTAAAGACCCTGAAGCTTTTCAGGTAGTATTCGAAGCTGCTCAGGCTGCTAAGTAAGTTTGCAATAATATTAAACAATTTAAAAACCCGTCTAATTTTTGGACGGGTTTTGTATTTTAAATTTTACAATACTGCATTTCGGTTATGTGTTTTGTTACAAAAAGTTACAATTGGCTTTTTGCAGGCAATTCCAGTGTAAAAATTTTGTTTATATATATAAGGGTTGAAAAATTTGGAGTAAAACAATGATGAAAAAGGGGAATTATATCACCGGAAGTTTGGCCTGCCAAAATCTTTGTGACTGTTCTTTATGCGATTTGTCGATAGTTATCCAAGATGCAAAGACAGAAGAAAAACTTCCAAATAAAGGTAAAAACAGTACAATCAAGAAATTTTTAGAAAAAGTTCGTGAAATAGTAGCTGCTTAACTAAAGATAGCACTAACGTCTAAAAACGGAGAAAAATTATGCCGTCATTATCAGATGATTTTCAAATTCCAATAATGTATCAGGATTTACGCAATCCATCGGTCGGAATTGCTCCGCCTTTTGGCATGTACACAAATCTTCTTGGCGGGGTAAGAATGCAAGGCGGTTTGGAACAAGATAAATTCGTTATGCAAAATCGCCGTAAAAAAGATTACAATGCCATGAAAGCTGTCGGATTAGCTATTGTTGCACTCGGGTCAGCACTTGTATTAAAAAATAAAAGTGTTGGAAAGTGGATTTCAACGAATTGGGATAGTGCTTCAAACTGGGTAACAAATTTTTGGAAAGGGTTAAAAGGTAAATTTACCAAATGACCTCCTGTATCTGACAAAAATCCATAAATAAATTTTATACGCAGCCCAAATAAAATGCAGAAATTTAAATTTCTGCATTTTTGTGCTAATATTATTAAAACAAAAGTGTAAATAGTACGAAGGGGGTTAATATTATGGCAAAAGATTGCAGTTTTGATGTTGTTTCAGAATTCGACAAACAAGAGCTTTTAAATGCAGTTGACCAGACACAGCGCGAAATTTCCTCAAGATTTGACTTGAAGAATACTAATTCTGAAATTAAATTGGAAGCAGATAAATCGATTACAATTACAACGGCTGATGAAATGAAATTGCGTAATATTTATGATATTTTACAATCAAAACTCGTGAAAAGAAATTTAAGTATCAGAATACTTGATCCGCAAGGAATTGAAAACGCATTAGGCGGAAATGTCAGACAGGTTTATAATTTACGTAAAGGTCTTACTCAGGAATTGGCGAAAAAAATTTCTGCTGATATAAAGGAAATGAAGAAAAAAGTTCAATCATCAATTCAAGGTGATTCAGTAAGAGTTTCAGGCAAAGACAAAGATGATTTGCAGGAAGTTATTAAAATGCTTCGCTCAAATGAAGAAAAATACGATTATCCGCTTCAGTTTACAAATTATAGATAGTTTTTTTAGAGGCGCGCCGCTCGGCGGCGCGCTTTTTTAAGGTGTTGGTAAGTTTTTCCAGTACGACTTTTCTTCTCCAGGAAAACTGTCCATAATCGCAAATCTTGAACAGGCAGAACCATTGTCAACTTGTATCGAACATTTTGAACTGCTAACAAAATCACAGCATCCTGCTTCTTGTGATGCAAGACTGCCAAATGAGCTTGTTATTGTTGATGGCAGCAGTTGGTTTGTTTTTTTATCAATTTGAAAATAAAAAACATCATATCCGAATTTGTTTGGGCCCTTAATTCCATTAGTATCTACAATGAAGTCCAGAGAATTTCCCCACCAGCAGCCGCTTGAGAAAATTATCATTCCGTTTTTGGTTATAAATGCTCCATTATCATATCCGTCACTATTAAACGAATTTTTTCCTTTTTCTACTCTGTAAAAATTAGAATTTTTATATCCTAAATTTTTTAAATCAGAGCTGTTCTTTGGATATACATTCAAAACTTGAAATTGTTTTGAAAATTTATTTATAAAGCTAAAATCCTTATCCCGCTCTGCAATTTCACTGCTTGAGTTTTTGACGCAATATGTTTGCCAAAGCTGTGGATCCTCATTCCCCATAAGTTGAACTGCCTGAAAAATTTGAGAATATGCTGTTTTAAATCTAGCTTCATGTTCTTTATTTCTTATATTGTTGATTACTGCAGGCAGCGTCATGGCTGCAACTATTCCGATAATTCCAAGTGTGATAAGAACTTCGGCTAATGTAAAAGCGTGATAGAAAATACGAATTGTACTATTTTTGTTATATTTAAACATTATATTTCTCCAAAATATTAATGTGAACAATTAAATGATATAATGTTAAGCATTAATTGTCAATATAAATTTAACTAATAGCATAATTATAAAACTTGCTTAATCTTTCATAATTAAATTGGAGGAAAGATTATGCAAGAGTTTAAAAAAGCTTTGGGCAAAAGAATTCAGACTTTTCGTAAAGCCGGAAAATTTACTCAAGAACAACTGGCTGAATTAATCGGTATTGAAGTTCCAAGTTTGAGTAATATTGAAACAGGTAAATATGCTCCTTCTATTGATACCTTACAAAAATTATCTGAAGTACTGGGTGTTAGACCATGGGAATTTTACTATTTTGATGAGCTTTCTAATGATGAGATGAAGCAGGAAATAATAAAAGCTCTTGAGGATAATCAAAAGCTTTTAAAAATTGTTTATAATTTTTATAAATCGATAGAATTTTAATGAATTTCTGTGATGTTATTTTTGTCATCAACCATAACTACTGTCGGTTTGTGTTTTTCAATTTCTTCAGGCGTTAAGTAAGTATATGAAACAATAATAACCTTGTCGCCTGGCTGAACTTTTCTTGCCGCTGCTCCATTCAAACAAATGCAGCCTGAATTTGGTTTACCTTTAATTACATAAGTTTGAAATCTTTCACCGTTATTAACGTCCAAAATTTCAACTTTTTGCCATTCTTTGATGTTTGCAGCCTTTATTAATGTTTCGTCTATCGTGATTGAGCCTACGTAATTTAAATTTGCATCAGTAACTGTAGCTCTATGTATTTTTGAAAATAAAAATTCTTGTAACATTTTAATACCTCTGAATTTATTTTAAAACAAACAAATTTAAAAATAAATATCTAACTTTTAAGCGTTCAAAGAAATACAACCTGTTAAGGTTGCATTCTTCTGGTTTATTTAATGTGCCTAAAATATATTTTGCTTATAAACTTTATTAGAATAATTTTCTATTTGCGGGGTATCAACTTCAAATATATGAATTCTTGAAGGGCCTAAATCAACTCGAAGTTCACCATCTGCTGCCTGTAAAATGCTTTCTTTTCCGTAAGAAGGAAGAATATTTTTAATATCCTGATCAGCTTTCAACGTTGGAACTTTTACAACAGCCGCAACTTCGCGGTCAATATTTTTATTAGCAACAACAATCATTGTTTTGCCTTTATAATGTCTTGCAAATGCAATAATTTGGTCGTTTGTATCGCCGAGTTTTTCAAGTTCTATAAAAGAACCTTTTGTAAATACATTTTTATATTTGTCTCTTGCTTCAAACGCCTTTGTCATAAACTCGCCAATTTCAGGATGATTTCCGCCGGGCTTTCTTGATAGATTAAAGATGTCAAGCTTTCCGTAATGAACGGTCATCTCATGATTGTCTGTCATTGTTACAGGGTTAAATTTATCTCTGTACGGGTAATCATAGTAGTCTCCTGACTGAAAACCATCAACTATATACGGATTTAACATTGGTAATGAGATTTGTAACCCTGTTGTAAGGTTACAATAATCAACCCCGCCATGAAACATTGGTGAAATATCATCATGAGTAGCAAATGAACCAATTAACGATTTACCTTTTTCAAGCCTGTATGACATATCAAGATTGTCTTTCACATAATCAATAAAGTTTGATGCTTTTGGGAATTCGTGGAATATATGATACTGTCCATAAATTAAATCAAAGCCTGCTCTTAATGAATCTTCAGGCCTGTCAAAAGGCATATTTGCCTGAGGTGAAGCGTCTTCATAAGTGTAAGTTTCTGCAAGCCATCCAAATTGCGGGTCACGCATTCTTGAATACGGAATGATAATGTCCCAGAATTCAACAGGTTTTGCTCGTGAAACATCAGCTCTTATCCCATCAATTCCGGCATCGATACACATATCTATATATTGTTTATGAAGTTCCAAAAGTTTTGGATTTAAGGTACGTTTCCCTTCATCTTCCCAAGGCTGAAACATTCTAATATCATTCCATCCTTGAGGTGTTTTTGCCAAACCATCGCGTTCTTTTGCCATAAGTTCAGGGCGTTCTATAAACATATCGTAAGATGCACAGCTTGGCATATCAAGCATTACTCGAATTCCTCTTTGATGGCACGCATCAACGAATGCTTTTAACTGTTCCATTGGAGAACGTGGATCATTTTCCTCAATAAGCGTCGGGTCTATTTTTAGCATGTCCAGCGGTGCATATATTGAACCCGCTGTACCCATAGCTTTCATTTTTCCTGGAGGATGTATCGGGAGTACATGAAGAGTGTTAAACCCTTGAGCTTTAACTTCATCTAGTCTTTCTATTGCATTTAAAAGAGTTCCGTGTTTTTCGTTTCCGTCAATATATTCATTGCCGTTTGTATCTTTTGCGTTGAATGTACGCGGAATAATAGCAAGAATTTTAGCTTCATTATTATTAAACATTTTACGCAAATCATTGTGATAATTTACAGGTGCAGATTTTTCAGTCTGTGTTACAGCCGGAGTGTTAATTCTTGCGAGGTTTTCAAGGTAGGCGGAAATCAGCCCGGATGACGGTTTTGAAGGTTGAGTTTGAACAGCCTCCGCATTTTTATCGGGTTTTGTTTCTGGTCTGATTGTATTAAATTTAATTGATAAAAGGTTTGTTGTATTAAGCATTTATTTGTCCTTTATCTGTTTTCGCTATGGGAGAAGGCGGATTCATTCTGCCGAAGAAGAACTGTGACAGAACTGTTACTCCAAGAAGAACTGCACCGGCAGGTGCAAATATATTCATCCATTTACGGGTATTGTAACCCTGTTTTCCATAATTTGATACAACTTCATCCATTGCAGCGCCAAGAAGATTAAACATTTCTTTGTCTGAGGTTGGTAATGCGCTGTCTCCTACCTTTGCAACGGTATTTTCAATGTAATTATATGTACCGAGTTTTCTGAATGACTGGTTTCTGTATTCTTTGAACTCATTTAACAGAGCCTTATTTTTACCAAAAGCTTTTTCTGTTTCATCCGAAATTGGGTCTTTATATGTTAAGCCCATTGTATCTATAAATATTTTACTGTTAAATGGCTGGTTGACTTTTCCGGCTTCGACACTTCTATGGAAGTATTTATAAACAGTTTTTCCGTTTACGAGTTTAATATCACTCATATCTTCCCAATTCGGATTTGGATTGGTTGATGCAAAGAACTTAGTCAGATAATCTGCTGTATGCGCGCTAAGGCCAATACCTTTAGATAATTCAACAACTTCTTCTTTTAATTCGCGCGGAAGTTCCTTTATTGAATCCATATAAGATGTATCGCCGATAGCAACACGTCTATACGTATCCAGAGTATTAAGCATCCTGAAGAAAGTACTTTTTACGCTGAATAATCTTTCTTTTGCCATTGATTTGTAAAGATTTTTAACTGACCATTTTTTCCCGCGGTCAGGAATTTCAATACTGCGGCGAGGACCTACCATGTAATCCAAAAGGGTTTCCATATCACCTTTACCCTTACCGGTAATGTTTCCGAGTTTGGTTTCAAAATTCTGGAACATTTGTTCTAAGCGTTTATCAAGCTTGCAAATTTCTTCAGGATTACTAAATATTCCATCATCAATTTCAGTCTTTTTAATTAACCTGTCAAGTTCCATAATTTGGTTTATTAAATCTGTGGTAATTTTTTTATAAAGAGGTTTTTCTGCAGTCAGATTGTCAAGGCTTGTGTGCAGAAGTTCAGTTGTTAAAAGCCTGTCACCACGAGTTTCTGCAATTTGCTGCGGCGTAATTCTTAAATTTTTAACAAACATGTCAACAGTTTTGTTCCAGGAATTTGCAAGAGTTGTTTCTGCAACCTGTCCAACTTTTTGAAGGACATATTTATCCATTGCATCAACCTCTCCTTTAAATTCATTCATTATGTTAGTTACCGTTCTGACTAATTTTTGATTTTTGGAGTCCAAAACTGCATAACGTTCTTTTGTTAATGCTTGATAAATCGGATTTTTATCGGCCGGGGCTGTTAATAACTGAATTATTTTCTTCTGGGTTGCGCGGTCTATTTCTTTATTCGGATTTGATTTATTATATTCAAGCATTTTGCGGCGGATATCTTTTGTGAAGGTTTGGAATATTCTTTCCTGATTATCCTTTGTAATCTCATTGCCAAAAGATCCTTGTTCAATTGCAAAATATGTTCTTAACTGTTCTGCTTCCGGTATAAGGCTGTCAACAATTTCAGTTGCGATTCCTTTATCTAAAAATGCTTTTTTGGTATTAGTTACAAGGGCATTGATTGCATTGTCATTTATTACGGAAGAGCTGCTTTGAAGCATTAAACCCAGGTCTTTTGCTATTATTTTTTTCACGCGCGGATCAAAGCCGGTTGAGATTGCATCTGCAAGTTCATTTAATAAATCCTTTGTTAAAGGTTTATTTTGATTGACGGATATGATTTTTTCGGTCTTATTTTTGATTTCATTACTAATCATACCTTTTGAAGCATCTTTAAATTTATTTATAATATAGTTGTTTTCGTTATTTCTGTGAGCCGCAAGCGGTTTGGCAAGCGGTTTTTCTAATTGATTGCAGATAAGAGCACTCATAATCGGAGTTGCAAAACCGGCTGTAAGCATCCATAAGGTATTATTTTGAATAGCGATTTTTTTCATTTTTTCCTGAATAAAATCGCGGCGGTTTGGAATATCTTTTGGCACTCCCATTCTGTCCCCTATTTTATCAATTTCTTTAGCTGAGTACAAATCCCATGGGAGGAATTGTGCATCTTGATAAAACGGTTTTTTGCGTCCGAAACTGTCTTCATATTGCTGTTGAACATTAAATCCATGAATAAGCCGTGCCGGAAGCTGAATTGCAATTTTCGGCCATAAAGCCATGGAGGCAAAGAATGAACCAAGACCGACAAATTCCATCGTTTTGGTTAATGGGGTTTGTCTTTTTGTGAACAAAAATCCTGCAATGCCAAGTCCGCCGATTTTCATTCCTAAATCGTTCAATTTGCCAAGCTGGTGATCGTTCGCCTCTCCTTTTATGCTTCCTTTAAGTGCGTTTACATCATATGCAAAACTTTTTGCCATTTCTACAGGAGCGTATAAGATATTACTTTTTATAAGTCTTCCCTGACCTTTTAGTGGTTTTATAAAAGTTTTGTTTGCAAGCTCATGATGAATATCAAAATCAGGCGCTTCTTTTTTGGAAGGCTGTGTATTTTGAGTGTGTATGAAGTTTTGAATAAGGTTTGTCTTCATATTAGTTCACCACGTACTTTCTTTCTTTTTCGATAATGTCTGCACTGTCAAGTTTAGAAGGCTTTTGAGAACTTGACATAACATTTAGAACACCAAGAGCTGAAGCTGCTAATGATGTAAATATCATTGCTTTACCTGTATGCTTTCCAATCTTAGAGCCGTCGCCGAAATATAGTGATTCTAAACTTCTTACAAGGCTTTTGCCAAAGATTGATAATGATTTTTTAAATTCCTTGCCTTTCCAAAATTTAAAGGTTGCAGTATTGAAATATTCTTCCCAGGGTTTCTGGAAAGCTAGTGCAACACCGGTTGCAGCCCATAGATATGATGAAATGTTTTGTGCAAGTTTTGATTTTACAATAATTTCCTTAATTCTTGGTTTTGCTTCCTGGTCTGAGTCTTTTAAATCAGAGCCAAGCCCGAGTTTTTTGCAGACTTTGTCATAGTATGCATTACGCGGCTTCCCGCTTTCTGCTGACATATAAAGCAAGTCCCAGCGCGGAAATTCCACACTTTCAAAAACTTTATGGTATTCAATGCTTGTAATATCTGTGTCGTTTATATCATCAGGAAGTTCGTAGTTTACTTTTGCATAAGGAACTTCAGTATCAACACCTGTTAAAAGATGTATTGGGGTTGTTATAAGCGGTTTTGACATGCTTTTTGCAAGACCGTAAAATAATACACCAAGTGCCATGTGTTTTCCTAATGGGCCTGCTTTTTGTTTTGAGAACGCATCAAAATGCTTATTGGCTGAATTGAATATTGCCATCAACATACCGCTTCCGATTAGATATGGAACCTGCCCCATTGTCAGAAATTCATAAAAATTCGCGTTACGGTTTCCTTTTAAGCCTTTTGCCGGATAAAGCGTAATTGCGTTAGTAAATTTATCCATCCCAATGCGAAAACGCGTAGAAAAATTATTTGGTAATAATGTATCATTAGTATATTTTTTGTTATTTTCTCCGGAAGCTTCCGCAGAAAAACTTTGCTTGTTGTGTATGTTACTTACCGGTAAAATCATTATTACTCCACAAAATCTGATGATGGTATATTAATATTCCTGAAAGAAATATTTTGTTAGTTTTGTTTATAGTATTTACATTTTTTTACAATTGTTGATAAATCTACGCTATGGCAAATTTATCCGTAAATTTTGAAGAAAACGAATGCGCCGGCGCCTGCTAAAATACAGTACCAGCCGAAAATTGCAAGTGAAAATTTTGATATAAATTTCATAAAATATTTTATGCACAAATAACCGACAACTCCCGAAATAATTGTTCCTGCAATTATAGCAGTCCAATTATATGTCATGGCTTCATGGATATCTATTTTTACAAGCGGATAAACCATTGAGGCTCCAAGAATAATCGGTATGCTCAACAAAAAAGAATATCTTGCGGCTGTTACTCTATCCAAACCAAAAAATAATCCTGTTGCAATTGTCCAGCCCGAGCGTGAAAATCCGGGAAGAGCTGCCAGACCCTGCGCAAGGCCGATTAAGATTGAAGTTTTTATATCTACATTTTCGCGTCTGGCAGTGAAGTGTTTTGACATGTATTCACTTGCCAAGAGCACAAATCCTGTTATGAACAATAGAATTCCGACTATTGATGGTGAGTAAACAAGTTTTTCTGCGATATCTTTTATCGGCAATGCCAGGGCAACTGTTATTACTGTACCTAAAGCTATATAAAGCCCGAGTTTTGCTTTTTTATCAGACCAGTCTTGTGATTTTAGAGCATGCCACATTGCCTTTAAAATTTCGGCGATATCTTTTCTGAAAAATATTAATACAGCAATTAAAGTTCCAAGATGCACCATGATGTCAAAAAATACTTCTTCATTTGACTGCTGCGCAATTTCAATGCCTTTGAAAACTTTGTAAAAATTAGATGTGAACACAAGATGTGCAGAACTTGAAATAGGCAAGAATTCGCTCAAACCCTGTACTATCCCCATTAATATTGCTTGTATTAAATTCATTTGAAAATTACTCCTCTTCGTAATAGCTTGCGCATGATGTCTGTGTTTCCCAGACTGAAACTTTGCTTAATTGGACAACACGTTCTTTTAGTTTTGAATAAATAAATGCCGCAATCATTTCAGACGACGGGCTTTCATTTTTGAAGGCCGGAAGTTCGTTAACATCCTTATGGTCAAGCAAATCTAAAACTGCATTTAATTCACGTTTTAGAACTTTGTAATCAATCAGGATATTGCTTTTGTCTAAGGTTTCGCCTTTGACAAAAACTTCAACCATCCAGTTATGTCCATGCTGGTTTTCGCATTCACCGTCGTAATTCAGAAGGTGGTGCGCTGCTGAAAAAAATGCTTGTGTTTTTATTTCGTACATAATTCCTCCGCCAATTAGTATTTTATCTGTGATTTTTTACTATAAGTTCGCAGAATTCTCTGACTGCACCGTGTCCGCCGTCTTTTGATGATATGAATTTTGCAATATTTTTTACCTCATCAACGGCGTCATTAGGACAGCCGGAAAGTCCGGCTTTTTCTAAAATGCAAATATCAGGCAAGTCGTCCCCCATATATGCTGCATTTTCCATTAAAAGGTTGTATTTTGCTAAAATTTCTTTCAGAGTTTCCAGTTTGTTTTTTGAACCCTGATGAATTTCTTTGAACTTAAGATTTTCGGCCCTGTGCTGAACTGTTCCGTTGTTTCTTGCTGTGATTATTGCTGTGATTATCCCGGCGTTGTTCAGCATAGTAATTCCCTGGCCGTCTTTTGCATTAAAAGTTTTGTATTCAACTCCGTTTTCGTCATAAGTTATGCTGCCGTCTGTCATTACGCCGTCAACATCAAAAGCGCAGAGTTTAATTTTTGACGCTCTCAATTCCAAATCATTCATTCTTAAGCAACTCCGGCTTTCAAAAGGTCATGGATATGGATTACACCGACCGGTCTGCTGTTTTCATCAACGACCGCAAGCGCTGTGATAGAATATTTTTCCATTAAGTTCAAGGCGCTTGCACCGTATGAATCCGGTGAAATTCTTTTTGGATTTTGAGTCATAACATCTTTTATAAGAATGTTTGAAGTGTCATGATATTTTAATAACGTTCTTCTGATGTCGCCGTCTGTCAACACTCCTGTCAGAACTCCGCTGTTATCCAAAATCATTGCCATTCCGAGTTTGTATTGAGTAATTAACTCAATTACATCTGTAAATTTATCGTTTTCGTGTGCAATCGGAAGTTTTTCTTTGCCGGCAAGCATTAAGTCTGAAACTTTATACAAGAAACCTTTGCCGAGCGCTCCTGACGGGTGGAAAATAAGGAAATCTTCTTCAGAAAAACCTCTTTTTTCAAGAAGACATACCGCCAAAGCATCACCCATTGCTAAAGTTGCAGTTGTGCTTGCTGTCGGGGCTTTGTTAAGCGGACAGGCTTCTCTTTCGACTGAAATGTCAAGGGTAACGTCGCTGGCATGAGAAAGTGTTGAATTGAGATTTCCGGTCATACCAATCATCATTACGCCGAAACGTTTAATCAGAGGCAGAAGGTTTAAAAGTTCCTGAGTCTCTCCGCTGTTTGAAATTGCAATAATAACATCATTTCGGGTTATAATTCCAGAATCTCCATGGGTGCTTTCTGCAGGATGAAGAAAATATGCCGGTGTTCCGGTTGAAGATAAAGTCGCGGCAATTTTACGTCCGATAAGCCCTGATTTGCCCATTCCGGTTACAATTACGCGCCCTTTGCAATTGAAAAGAATTTCTATTGCTTTGTCGAACTCTTCTCCAATATTGTTTTTCAGTCTTAAAATTGAATTTGCTTCAATTGTTAAAACTTCTTTTGCCAATTCGTTAATATTTCTTGTCTGCATCATTGTAATACCCATACACACCTTCCTAATTAAATCTTAATTCAAGTATACAATAAAATCATATAAAAGTACTAAAAACATTTAAAATGTTAAAATATATTCACTTTTTTCCCGTACTAAAAGATATGAATATGACAGAAGGCAAAAATTTAATATATCCCTCAGCTTCAAATCCTGAAAAAGCAGTTCAGGAAATTAAAAAACATCTTAAAAAATCCGAAATTCGTGAAATAGAACTTGATTTGTCTTCAATGAATATTCTGGATGCCGTTAAAGTTTTAGTTTTAACTTCTTCATATCTTTACAAAAAATCACCGGAAGAAAAATTGAAATTCAGATTTGTCTCATCTGATATAGAAAATATTCTTTCATCTTTTTCATTAACAAATTTGGAAATGGTATAGAATATGTTATAATTATAAATGAAAAGATGAATAGTTAGAAAAAGGAGATGTAATATGGTTAAAATGCTTGCTATGACAGAGTTTCGGGGGGGGGGGCAAAAATAGTTTTCTTAAAGGTATAAAATACAAATCTTTGATTTCTCATGTTGACCAATATACTAATAAAATATATAATATAAATGGCAAGCATAAGGTCAATATGAGAAAAAGTATCTATAATAGCAGTATAACAAACACAAATGGAATTACGCATTCAGAAACCTATTTGAAGCGAGTTCAAGCAGGATTTACCTTATCCGAAGTCTTGATAACTCTTGGAATTATCGGAATTGTTGCTTCAATGACTCTTCCGACAGTAATAAACCGTGCTAATGAAAAACAATGGCAGGTTGCATATAAAAAAGCCTATTCGACAATTCAGCAGGCATTTTTGCGAGCGTTTGAAAACGGAGAGTTGGTCGATATGAGTCCGCAATCAGTTGTTGATGGGGTT
>QAMI01000017.1 GCA_003150395.1 Candidatus Gastranaerophilales bacterium
GCAATTTAGAACAAATTCAAACGGAGAAATCCACAATAGTTAATTTTAAACTAGGAGATTAAAACATGGAATTAAAAATCAAATGCGTTAATACCACAACAAGTTCAGACGGCTCACAATACGGAAAATTCGTAATCGAACCGTTGGAAAAAGGTTTCGGAACAACAATCGGAAACTCTTTGAGACGTGTATTGCTTTCAAGCCTGGAAGGAACAGCTGTTACTTCCGCAAGAATTGAAGGGATTACGCACGAATACACTGCAATTCCGGGTGTATTAGAAGATGTTATCGACGTTATGTTGAACCTTAAAGGACTTGTGGTAAAAACCGATTCTAAAGAAGCTCAACACTTAAGAATAGATATTGATCGCCCGGGTGCAGTTCTTGCAAGCGATATACAGCTTCCGGCAGGCGTTAAAGTTGTTAACCCTGACTGGTTAATCTGTACAGTAGCAGACGGCGGCAGCTTCCACGCTGACGTAATTGTTGAAACAGGCAAAGGCTACATCGCAAATGATGTTCCAAGAGAATCAAAAGGCGCATCAATCGATGTATTGCCGATTGACGCAACATTTATGCCTATCAAACGCGTAAGCTACAACGTTGAAAACACCCGTGTAGGTGATTCAATCGATTTCGATAAATTGACTCTTGAAATCTGGTCAAACGGTTCAATTGAAGTAACAACAGCTTTAAGCCAGGCTTCAAACCTTTTAATTGACCACTTTATGCAAATATCAGCAATCACAGGCCAACCGGTGATTGCACCTTCTATAAACGTAGAAGAAACTTCTCAAGATGATGCAAGTGTTCCTTCAATGACAATTGAAGAACTAGAACTTTCTGTAAGAGCATATAACTGCCTTAAACGCGCAAGCATTAACTCAATGGCAGAGTTGCTTAAGAAATCAGAACACGATTTGCTGAATATCAAAAACTTCGGCAAAAAATCTTCTGACGAAGTAATTGAAAGACTTCACCATTTTGGTTTAGACCTTGCTCCAAATCCGGAAATCGAAGAGGAAATAGGTTAATGGATTTTCGGCAGGGTGTAGTGAGCGACAGCGAATGAAACCCGTCACTTCCAAAGCTCCGGAGTGAGCGGTTAAATTCCAAAGGAATTTTAATCGAACGCAAGGAGTTGGAGAGCCAAATAATCCAAGAAGCACTTTTCATTAAAATAAACAATAATAATTACAATAAATTATAAAGGACAAAAAAATGAGACACATGACAAAAAAACATACGCTTGGCAAAGCAAAAGACCAAAGAGATGCTCTTTTGCGCTCATTAGCGACTGAACTTTTTGTACACGGTGAAATCAAAACAACAATGGCTCGTGCAAAAGCTTTGAGACCATATGCTGAAGAAATTATCACCCTTGCAAAAAAAGGCGACCTTCATGCTATACGCCAGGCAGCAAGACACATCTACAATAAAGAAACCGGCAAATTCATGGATTTGACAACCGGTGAAGTATTTGAAGCACCAGTTGCAGATAAAAAATTAGCACCACAAACAGTGTTAAGAAAATTATTTGTAATAATCTCAAAACAATACTCTGACCGTAAAGGCGGCTATACAAGAATTTTCCGTTTACCGCCACGCCGCGGAGACGCTTCAGAAATGGCTTTAATCCAATTGGTGTAAGCCAAAATGAAATACGCTTTAAAAGTCCGCTATATCGGGAAAAACTACCATGGCAGCCAAATTCAGTTTGAAAACGGTGTCGAAATAGAAAAACCGACAATACAAGGGATTTTAGAAAAAGCAATTTGCACAGTGACAGGTGACAAAATCACCGAAACAAATAAAAGACCGATAAAAACAGTCTTTTCCGGCAGAACTGATAAAGGTGTCAATTCAAAAGGACAGGTATTTCATTTCAAAACAGATAAACATATTGTTGCTTCAAAGTTTGTCTATTCAGTAAATGAAATCCTTCCTCCAGACATCTCAATCAGAGACTTGGAAGTTGTTGATGAAGAATTTCACGCACAGAAATCGGCAAAACGCAGATATTATCGTTATGAATTTATTAACAGACGAAACAAAGATGCGTTTGACGGCGATTTGCCAAGGGTGAAGTATGAAATCAATATTGAAAGAATGCAGAAATCTCTGAATTATCTTCTGGGAGAACATGATTTTTCAAGTTTTAAAAGCTCCGGGACGCTAAACCCAAGCACAGTCTGTTTTATCGAAAAAGCCGAGTGTAAACAACTCGGAGATGACAGGGTTGTTATTGATATTATAGGAAATAGGTTTCTATATAATATGGTAAGAACAATTGTCGGAACCCTTTTAGAAATAGAAGGGCATAATCTGCCTCCTGAACATATGAAAAATGTTCTCGAAGCAAAAGACCGCAGAAAAGCGGGACAAACAGCCAGCCCCTACGGGCTGACCTTAATAGAAGTACAATACTAAAATTAATAAAATGGAGACATTAGCATGAAGACTTATTCAGCAAAACCTCTAGAAGTTGAAAGAAAGTGGTATCTGATTGATGCAGACGGCGAAATTCTCGGACGTTTAGCAGTTAGAATCGCTGAAATTTTAAGAGGCAAAAACAAACCTGAATACACACCTAATGTTGATACTGGCGATTTCGTTGTAGTAATCAACGCAGACAAAATTCGTGTAACAGGCAAAAAAGAAACTGATAAAATTTACTTACACCACACCGGCTATCCCGGCGGATTGAAAAGCGCAAGCTTTAAAGAGTTAATGGAAAAAGATGCAACTCTTGCAATAGAAAAAGCAGTTAAAGGTATGCTTCCGCACAACACACTTGGCGCGCAGCAGTTAACTAAATTAAAAATCTATGCAGGCAGCGAACATCCGCACGCAGCTCAAAAACCCATCGTGTTGGAAAAGGAAGGGGGTAAATAATGGCAGAAGAAATTATGGCAACAGGCCGCAGAAAAACCTCTATCGCAGTGGTAAAATTAGTTAAAGGCAAAGGCAGAATTTTTGTTAACGGTAAAACTTTGAAAGAATATATCGGCAACAGACCTGCAATTGAAATGTTGGTTTACAGACCGCTTGTATTAACTGACAACCAGGAAAAATACGATGTTCGTGTAAAAGCAGTCGGCGGCGGAATCGTTGCTCAATGCGGCGCAATCAGACATGGTATTTCAAGAGCGCTTGTAAAATCAAATGAAGAATACAGAAACGTACTTCGTTTGGAAGGATTGTTAACACGTGACCCGCGCGTTAAAGAACGTAAAAAATACGGACGTAAACGTGCAAGAAAACGTTTCCAATTCTCAAAACGCTAAGATTTATCAAAAAAGCTTTCGGAATTCCGAAAGCTTTTTTTAATGTTTAATTTTCTAAATGAATATCATTGCCAAATAAGAGCCAACCAGCATTTCTTTTAAATTATTTACTTATATATTTCCTTAATCATATTTTGAGAACTTATGCCACCTTTTTCTACAAAGTTTTGGCCAGTGCCTCTAACAATAACTCCAGATTTGACAGCTTCTCGATATCGTTCAAATACAAATAAATCATATCCCCATTTATTAGGACCTTTTTTACCATTAATATCAATCATAAATAATATAAACTCTTTACTATACAAAACTATAATTGTACCATCTTCTAATACGTAAGCAAAATTATTATTGAATAAACTATTTTTTGAAAAACCACTATATGAATTGTTTATAAAATTATCTAAATCATCCTTATCCCACCCAGGATTATTTTGCAGATAAACCTCTTCAAGTCCTTTGTATTCAGGAATACAACCTTTCGATAATGCATTTCCATAACAAACATTTATCGTATTAAGATTTTTTTCGACATACTCCCGTAATAACTTACAATCCCAATTTTTTTCATAACCATAGTGACAACCAAACAAATCCCCATAATCAGCTTCAGCTTTTAAAAATACTTGTGTGATTGTATTGTAAGCTTTTTTAAATTGCTGCTTGCGTACATAGAAATCACACTTACTGATAATAGCAGGTAAGGTCATCGCTGCAATCACACCAATTATACCAAGCGTTATCAGAACCTCAGATAAAGTGAAAGCATTTTTTTTAATAAAACACAAAGCTTTTAAAACAGCTAAAAACCCTGCAGGAGCGTCATTTTTGGGTGCCCCCCCCCCCCTGAAATTCAATTATAGTCTGCATTTTGCTCCTCCATATTCCATTAAACAGCTTATTATTTATGGAATTATTATAACAAAAGTTTTAAAATTATGCAAATACTAAAATATCTTGACTTTTCACCCTCTTAAGACGACAATTATCTCAAGGGGGTATTATGACAAAAGAGACTTTTTTACACGACAAACATATTCAACTGGGCGCCAGAATGGTTGACTTCGCAGGCTGGCACATGCCAGTTCAGTATACATCAATTATTGAAGAACATAAAACAGTGCGAGAAAATGTCGGACTTTTTGATGTTTCACACATGGGCGAAGTGTTTGTTTCAGGAAAAGATTCTCTTGAGTTTTTAAACAAAATCGTACCGCAGGATATTTCAAAATTAGCTTACGAAAAAGCCGTTTATTGCCAGCTTCCAAATAAGAAAGGCGGTTTAATTGACGACTTAATTATTTATAAACTCGGACTTCTTGAATATCTGATAATTTGCAATGCGTCACGAATTGACGAAGATTTAAACTGGATGGTAAGAAATTCAAAAGGCTTTGATGTCAAAATCGACAACCAGTCGCACAATTACTCGCTTTTAGCCATTCAAGGCCCGAAAGCAGCAGAGCTTCTTCAAACAATGGGGCTTGAGACAAACCAGAATTCATTCACAATCCGCCCTGCAAAAGTTGCAGGCATAAAGCTTTTAGCTTCAAGAACCGGCTACACCGGCGAAGATGGATTTGAACTTCTTGTCGAAAACGAATTCAGCGAGGAACTTTTCGACAAAATTCTTGAGCACGGAAAACCTTTTGATATAAAACCAATCGGGCTCGGAGCAAGAGATACACTAAGATTAGAAGCCGCTCTGCACCTTTACGGCAATGATTTGGACGAAAACACAACCCCGATTGAAGCAGGGCTTTCCTGGTCAATCCCAAAGGACAAAACAGCTGATTACAACGGCAAAGAAGTAATTATGGACCAAATTAAAAACGGTACTGGCAAAAAGCTTGTCGGACTTATTATGCAGGACAAAAGCATTGCCCGCCACGGATATGAAGTTTATATGAACGGTGAAAAAGCCGGAATTGTCACAAGCGGCGGAATTTCGCCGGTTTTAAATGCAAATATTGCACTTGCTTATATTAAAAATATTCAAAGTGCTTGCATTGGAGCAACCGTTCAGGTTATGATAAGGGAAAAATTACACGATGCAAAAATCGTTAAAAGACCTTTCATAACAAAAAGAAATATTGTAAAAATTTAAATATATAGGAGAAAAAATGAGTATCACTGAAAAAATTTTATGTTCAAAATCTCACGAATTTATATATGAAGAAGAAGATGGGATTTATACAATAGGTTTGACGGATTATGCAGTTGAGCAGCTTGGCGACATTGTATTTTTGGAACTTCCGGAAATTGGTGTTGAATTTAAAAAAGGCGAAACCTTCGCAACAATTGAATCAGTAAAAGCTGCAAGCGAAATTTACATGCCAATCAGCGGCAAGATTATTGAAGTTAACAGCGGCATTGTTGACACGCCCGAAACGTTGAACGAAGACTGCTACGAAAAAGGCTGGTTGGTAAAAGTTGAAAGAACCGGCAGTGACGCTGAATTAAACGATTTGATGGAGTACGAAGATTACAAAGAAGAATTAGAATAATGAAGAATTTTTTAGTACATAATGAAAAAACAAAGTTCGAAATGCTTGATGCAATCGGATTAAAAACAGTTGAAGATTTATTCAGCCAAATTCCAGATGAAGCGCGTATGACAACACTGGATTTACCCAAAGCGTTAAGCGAAATGGAAACTCAAAAAGTTGTCAAAAGGCTTGCAAACAAAAACAAAACCGATTATATAAGTTTTTTAGGCGGGGGAGTTTATAATAAATTCATTCCCGCGTGCATAAACCAAATTGCGCAGCGGTTTGAATTTTTGACCGCTTACACGCCATATCAGGCTGAAATTTCGCAGGGAACTTTGCAAATTATGTACGAATTCCAGACGATGATTTCGCGTCTTACAGGAATGGATATTTCAAACGCCACTGTTTATGACGGCGGAACAGCCTGTGCCGAAGCGATTTTGATGGCGCGAAGAATTTCCAAAAAACAAAAAGCGCTAGTATCTGAAAACTTAAATCCTGAATACAAAAAAGTTATTGATACATATACATGGGCAAACGAAATTGAAATTGAATATTTCAACGAATTACCAAAAAACACGACGGATTATGCTTGCGTTTTGGTGCAGACTCCGGATTATTTCGGCGAAATAATTGATGTAAAACCAGTTGACACACTTTTAATTGTTTGCACTGATATTTCAACCCTTTCAATTCTCAAACCGCCGTCAGAATACGGTGCCGATATTGTAGTGGGCGATATTCAGACGCTTGGAATCCCTCAGGAATTCGGCGGACCGCATGCCGGCTTTATTGCCTGCCGTGAAAAATTTATGCGTCAGCTCCCCGGGCGTCTTGCCGGGCGGACGGTTGACGCTGACGGAAATCAGGCTTTCTGCCTGACAATTCAAACCCGCGAACAGCACATTAAACGAGAAAAAGCAACCAGCAATATCTGTTCAAATCAGGCTTTAATCGGACTTTGTGCAACTGCTTATTTAAGTCTGCTCGGTGAAAACGGATTTAAACAGGCCGGCTATCTGAGCGCAAAGCAGGCTCATAAATTGTCTGAAAAACTTTCACAAAAAGGAGTTCCGACATTAAATAAAAATTTCTTCAACGAATTTGTTATAGAAGTTCCAAATGCAGACAAATTTCTTGCAGCATTAAAACTTGCCGGCATTTTGGGCGGAATACAGCTTTCAGAAACACGGCTTCTTGTTGCAGCTACCGAAATGACGTCGGATGAAGATATTGAGAAATATATTCAGAATGTATAACAGGGCAAAAGTTTAAGAATTTTTACCGGCGCCCGAAAATAAACAATAATTAAACAGGAGCTTTTTAAAGCTCCTGTTTGTCATAAATCATTTGGTTATAATTTAAAATTTCAAAATCGTGTCGTTTATAAACCTCGCACGCCCTGCTATTTGAAGGGCAAAGTTCAAGTCTTAAGCGCGAGGCTTTCATATTTTCTTTAAGAAATCTCAAAAACTTACCGCCAAGTCCGCAGGAACGAAATTCCGGCAAAATATAAATTTCCTCAAGCCACACAACCATACCGCCGGCTTCTTGAGAAAAAGTTTTTGCAAGAAGTGCATATCCCGCGCGTTCATCGTCTTTTTCTATAATATAGCACTCTGTGTAAACATTTGACGCCATCAATTCCTCAAAAGTTTTTGCAATATAGTTTTCGGGAATTGAATGCATGACCGCGTCCGAACTGTAAAAAGCTTTGACTGAATTTATATAAAAATCTTTATCGTTTTGCGTAATTTTTCTGAACATAAAATAATCTTAGCATAAAATAAATTAAATAATATCCTTTTCTACAAAATGATTGATTGATTCATTCCAATACTTTTTGAAAATCCTGCAATTTTTGTCATCAAAATTAAGCTGATACATTCTGAAAGTCACTGGAAAATTTTTAGGCTGCCATTGCTCTACATAAGAATAGCAATAAGTCATTCCAAGGTTTTTCATGACATTTCCGCTTCTCGGGTTATTTACATCATGCGTTGCTGTAATATATTCAAATCCGGCATCTTTAATTTGATTAAGAACAGCTTTACAGGCCTCTGTAATAATCCCTTTATGCCAGTATTCCTTTCTCAATCCATACCCCAAGTCATGACTCTCATCAACGCTCACATTTACATAACCTATAGGGATATTATCAGATTTCAGACATACAGCATATTTATATCCAATTGGCTGCTTATAAACTTCAACATAACGGTTTTCATAAAAGATTTTGGCTTCCTCCAATGAATTTAAGGGAAACCAAGGCAAAAAAGTATTTACCTCCTTATCGCGAAATATATTATATAAGAACGGTACATCCTCAATTTCAAAACTTCTTAAAATTAATCTTTTAGTTTCCAATTTTGGTGTATTTAATAAATTATTCATAATTACTTTGTATAACATCAAAAAAACTGGGCGATACGTGACTCGAACACGTGACCCTCACAACGTCAATGTGATGCGCTACCAACTGCGCTAATCGCCCAGGCCTAATTCTACTATCAAATACTTCTAGCTTGTTGGTAGCTTGTGCTACCTCCCCCCTTCTTTTCGATACTTAATCGAAAAGCGGGGTCCCTGCTAATCGCCTAAATTTTATTTTATTTTCAATGAGCTTTGAGCTTCTAGCAGCTTGCGCTACCTTACCTCTACTCAGAAGATACTTAATCTTCCTCGTCGGCAAAGTGCTAATCGCCCATAATTTATTTTGTTTTCAAAGACTGCTTTTTGGAATGGCTGAAGTCGCTCATCAGTTTTCCAAATCTAAATATCCTAACTTATTACCTACACTATACTACAAAACATGTATTATCATGTCAAGATTAGTTTTCAGACTTTTCAGATTTAACCAGCATTGCTATAAGCCATCCTAATACAGCACCAGCTGGTAATAAAAGCAACCAAAGCCAGTTTTTATTGAAATCTTGCTTCCCTTGTTGGTTTAGTTTTTTAGGAAGTTTACCAAAATGCTTAATTCGTTTTTTATTCATTTTTGCGACTTCGTCAGCAAGGGTATATGTTCCACGGATTACTCCGCCTTCATAATCTTCCTTAGCAAAATATGGGATTATATTATCATTAATCAAATTTCTGATAATTTCAGTATCGGTTTTATCCTGGTAAGCATCTCCGAGAAATACATTAATATTGCGTTCTTCAATAGCTATAGAAATTACTATACCATTTTTCTTTTCATCATCGCCAATTTTATATGTATTTAAAATATATTCACTGACTTGTTCAATGTTATTGCCTTCAATTGAAGGGAAAGTAGCAATAGCAATTGCGGCAGAGGTTTTTTTGTTTAAATCATCCAAAGTAAGATTAATATTTTCTTTTGCTTCTTCTCTAAGTATGTTTGCGTTATCTGAAATATAACCATCAAACTTTAAATTATCTGCAAATTGCGCATAAGCAGCAACTCCAGATAAACTTAGTAACAATAATGCTGATATAAAAAACTTTTTAATCATACTTTTTACCTTTTATGTTATTAAATACCCCTCTAAAATAAAAAGGCGACACCCGGATTCGAACCGGGGGTAAAAGCTTTGCAGGCTTCTGCCTTACCACTTGGCCATGTCGCCGTCCTCGTTACTTTATAATAAAAAAGACATAACGTAATGTCAAGAATGCATTTAGCTTAATTTTAAAAATTTCTTCCAATTTGCTAGAAGTCAAACATTGTTTTAATTTCAACATTTAGTGCATTCGCCAATTTCAAAATGGTTTTTAGACCTGGTTTATTAATATTAACCTCGATTTTACCGAGGTAATCAAGACTTATGTCAGAATTTTCGGCAAGTTTTTCCTGTGTAAGATGAGCTTTTTCACGCAAAAATTTAACACGTTTTCCTAAACTCTTATAAAATTCTTCTTCAGTCATTTGACAATTTTACAGAACAGGACTTAGTAATTTTACTGGATTATATCCAGTAAAAAAAATACACAATCTCCTTTATTCTTATAATAAAGAAAAGGAGGTTCTATGAGACGCGGATTTACAATGGCTGAGGTATTAATTACACTAGGAATTATCGGAATTATAGCGGCTATGACATTTCCTTCTATTATAGAAAATCACCAGAAAATAGTTACCGCAAATAAGCTTAAAAAATTTTATACTATCATGCAGCAGGCAATTTTACTAGAAGAAGCAAAAAACGAAGATATAAAATACTGGCTTCCGACTAAAGGTACAAATTTTGAAAGCTGGTTCAACGCACACCTTGCGCCACATATGGAAATTATCCAGACCAAAAGAATTGATAATAAAAGTTATCAGGTTGTATTCAAAGACGGCTCAGGATTTATTGCATATCAGACAAGTTTAAGTGAAGGGAATGAAAATTATATACATATTTTCTATTGTACTGAAAAAAAATATTGCGGATATAATATTTTCGATGGCAGAGATTCTTTTTTATTCAGTATATGCAAAGATGGCAGATTTGTAACGTCACTTTGTAACAATAAAAATGCAGGTAATAAAGCTTCAAAAGATTATACCAGAGAAGAATTGCTGAATTCATGCAAATATGGAAATCATGACAACGCAGACGAGAGCACTCCAGACAAACGCCATCAGTGTGCAAGACTAATCCAATATGACGGCTGGGAAATTAAACCTGATTATCCCTGGCGTCAGACAATTCTTGAAAAAAAATAGATTATTGAGCTAAAAGCATAAGCATCTGTATAATTTCAAAAAAAGAACCGTCATTTCTGACGGTTCTTTCAATTTTCTCAAGCAATCTTACTTAGTTTCGTAGTAATCTCTTACTATACCTTCAAATGCATCTTTGTAGATTGCTTTGATATCTTCCATCAACGGATAAGCCGGGTTTGCACCTGTGCATTGATCGTCGAATGCAAGTTCTACCATATGGTCTAATTTTTCGTTGAATTCTGCTTCTGTTACACCGAAATCTTTTATTGAATTCGGAAGATTTACAGCTTTCATCAACTTGTCGATTGCTTCAATTAACAATGCAACTTTTTCGTCATCATTCTTTCCGCCAAGACCTAATTCATCAGCAATTTGAGCGTATTTAGATTTTGCATTCGGGAATTTGTATTGCGGGAAGATACATTGTTTTTTCGGACAATCAACAGCGTTGTATTTGATTACCTGTCTTATTAACAAAGCGTTAGCTACACCGTGAGGCACGTTAAATGTTGCACCAAGTTTGTGAGCCATTGAGTGGCAAAGTCCCAAGAAAGAGTTTGCAAATGCCATACCGGCGATTGTTGCTGCATAGTGCATTTTTTCTCTGGCGATAGGATCGTTTGAACCTTCTTTCCAAGAGCGTTCAAGATATCTGAATACGAGTTTTGTAGCTTCTAATGCATTTGAATTTGTGAAGTTTGTAGCCATAGCTGATACATAAGCTTCAATAGCGTGAACAAGCGCATCAATACCAGATGCAGCAGTCAAACCTTTTGGCATACCATCTACAAAGTTCGGGTCAATGATTGCCATATTCGGAGTTAAAGCGTAATCAGCGATTGCATATTTTACGTGAGTTTCGTCATCTGTAATGATTGCAAACGGAGTAACTTCTGAACCTGTACCTGAAGTTGTAGGAATAGCAACCATAGTAGCTTTTTTACCCAATTCAGGAATTGAACAAATTCTCTTTCTGATATCCATAAATCTCATTGAGATATCAGAGAAATCTGTTTCAGGCTGTTCATACATTAACCACATAATTTTTGCAGCATCCATCGGAGAACCGCCGCCAAGTGAAATAATTACATCCGGTTCATACGGTCTGATTATGTCTAATGCTTGATTAATTGTAGATAATGTCGGATCCGGTTTTACATCAAAGAAGATTTGGTGATCTATGCCGATTTCATCCAATACTTCCACAATACTGTCAACAGCACCGGAGTTGAACAAGAATCTGTCTGTAACAATAAATGCACGTTTTTTACCTTGAAGTTCACGAAGAGCTAAGTCAACAGCGCCTCTTTTGAAGTAAACTTTTGGCGGAACTTTGAACCAAAGCATATTTTCTCTCCTTTCAGCAACTGT
>QAMI01000001.1:0-360 GCA_003150395.1 Candidatus Gastranaerophilales bacterium
GCTGAAATTGGTGCAAAATCATCAGTCCATTTTCTGACATAGCTAACTTTGTAAGTTCCATCTTGCTGAGCAATAAGAGAAGTAATAGTGTTATCTAAAGCTCCATCAGAGAATGTATAAATAGTTTTGGTGTAGTCTTGGGTAGAAGGCGGAGTTGGCACAGTCATACCGAGAAGCTGGTTGTAATAGTTAGACGACTGATTAGAAAGGGTCGTTCTTTGTTGGTTGACCTGCTGTCCTTCATATTCGGTATTAGTTTTTCTAGCTGTCAAGCCCAGGAAGCGAGCTTGAGATGCTGCCATACCCATGACTAATTTCCTTTCGTTTCATTTCCTTACCATGGGGTACGGCTTGTTGGGG
>QAMI01000001.1:475-20370 GCA_003150395.1 Candidatus Gastranaerophilales bacterium
TCCTCTTAATATATGATTACATTTCTTTACATATCGTTACAATTTATAGTATAATATAAATAAAAAAGACCGGCTCAAAAGAGCCGGTCTTAAATTTTATACTTTTGCAATTACTTTATATTCGAGAACGTCCAAGCATCAAAGGTAGGAGTTTCAGAGATGTTCATTTCTTTCTTTTCGCCACCCGATGTTGAATCGTTGTGAGCAATTGGTTTATACAATCTGTTGTAGTACTCAACAACCATTCTGTCTGAGTTGAAGTATGCTTCAGATGTTCTGATAGCCTGTCTCATCATACGAGCCCATTCCATTTTGTTTTCATAGTAAGTCGGAATGATTTCGTTTTCGATTTTGTTCATCATGCATTCATGATCTTTCCAATGACGTTCTTCCCAAGGCATTTCATCATCAAGTTCAGGGTATTCGATAGTGTAGCCGTTAATTCCATCAAAGGTTCCTTCAACTGTCCAACCATCAAATGTTGAAAGGTGAAGTGCACCGTTAGCGTTAGCAGACATACCAGAAGTACCTGAAGCTTCAAAAGGTCTTAGAGGTGTATTCAACCAGATATCAGAGCCGCGTTTAAGCATTCCTGACAATTCAAGCTCGTAACCTGGCAATACAACAACATTTTTTAGTGAGTGAGAACGGTTTAACAATTTGTTAAACATTTCTTTACCCATAACATCATCAGGGTGGAATTTACCAGCAAAGATGATTTGAATTTTGTTTTCATCAAGAAGTCTGTTAATTCTGTCCTTATCCATTAAGATAAGCCAAGCACGTTTGTAATCAGCAAATCTTCTTGCCCAGGTGATTGTCAAAACATCAGGATTAAATCTTTTACCTGCAACGTTTGCAACATATTCAAACAATTCTTTTTTCATTTCATGCTTAACGGCCAGCAATTGTTCAGGAGTGTGTGCATTTTTAATTCTTTCATCCTGCCAGTAGTGGAGGTTAACAGCATTTGTGATTGCTCTAATCGGGCATCTGCCTTCAACCCATTCCCACATTTTGTTAGAAACAAGACCGTGGAGCTGTGAAACAGCATTTGCAAGTCTTGACATTCTTAAAGCTGCAACAGTAAGTGAGAAGTTTTCACCGCCTAATTGAACAGCAGTTTCTCTGGATGCGCCAGCAAAGAAGCCGCCTTCTTTAAGTGTGTCAACCCAGTGTACTTCGTTACCAGCTGCAACAGGAGTATGAGTAGTGAAGACTGTTCTTTTCTTAACTTCTTCAAGATTTCCATTATATTGTCTCAAAAGTTCAAATGCGGCAGGAAGAGCATGGCCTTCGTTCATGTGAACAACATCAAATTTGTAGCCGACAGCCTGAAGAATTCTTACACCTGCAACACCAAGAACTGTTTCTTGTGCAATTCTGATTTTTTCATTTCCGTCATAAAGTTTGTGTGAAATGCTCTTAGCCCATTCACTGTTACCTTCAATATCAGTTGTTAAAAGATAAACCGGGCAGGCGCCGAACAATTCCGGCTCAACCAAATAAGCTTTAACTTTAACTTTTTCACCGAAAATTTCAACTTCTGTTGATACATTTGTATCTTTTAAGAAGTCATAATATTTTCTAATGTAGGCAACTTCAACCTGGCCATCGTGGGCAATTCTTTGGTCATAGTAGCCATAAGACCATAACATAGTTACACCGACCATAGGCATTTGCAAATAACCTGCAGACAACATATGTGAACCTGCTAAAAATCCTAAACCACCTGAATAAATCTTTAAAGATTGATCCAGTGCGATTTCCATTGAAAAATATGCTACGTTTGGTAATGACATATCTTCACCTTTCCTCTTCTTAATACTATGTACTTTGTCTAATACCACTTTATGTGGGGTACCATAACAGTTTACCACAAAAATCTTTCTGTCAATTATTAGCAGAGCTATTTATATGAGTAATCCTAAAGAATTAGTCATATAGTGCTATTTCAGGTTAAGAAAACTTAACAATTACTAATTTTTTAATATAAAATCTGTTATAACCGCAACAGATAAGCCTACTAGAATTCCACAACCTGCATTTTTATATTTACCAACGGTATTTCGAACCTTGGTTTTAAGTTTATTTAATGTAGCCCCTGTATTGTTAATAATATCTGTTCCGTTTACTTGTTTTAAGGGTACAGCATAACCAGCAATACATCCCAAAGCCCCGAATGAGCTATATTTAATTAACTGTTTTTGTATTATTTTTAAATATTTTTGCTATCTTATTAATTTTTTGTTACAACATCTAGAAATTTCTCTAGTGCAATTTTCACATGTGCATAATTCAAACCGCCTTGCATGTAAGCCACATACGGTGCTCTCATAGGGCCGTCCGCCGAAAGCTCGATTGTCGAGCCTTCTATGAAAGTTCCGCCTGCCATAATTACTTTATCCTCATAACCCGGAATGTATTCAGGAATTGGCGTTACATAACCGTTAACCGGTGAAAGCGACTGAATTGTTCTACAAAATTGCTCTAATGGTTCAGGTGCTCCAAAAGTTATGTTCTGAATTATATCAGTGCGCTTTTCGTAATATTTTGGTGAAGAGTCATAGCCGATTTTATCAAAAATTTTTGCAGCAAGAACAGCTCCTTTGACTGCATCGCATACTACAGAAGGTGCCATAAACAATCCTTGAAACATAAGTCTGTGCTGATTAAACATTGCACCGCCCTCTGAGCCAATTCCCGGGGCTGTAAGTCTGTTTGCTGATTTTTCAACCCATTTGGCTTTTCCTGCTATGTAACCGCCGGCTTCGACAATACCTCCGCCCGGATTTTTGATTAATGACCCCGCAATCAAATCTGCGCCGACTTCTAAAGGTTCTTTTGAGTCAACAAATTCTCCGTAGCAATTATCTACAAAACATATACAATCAGGATTTTTTGATTTAACTATCTTGCAAATTTTTTCAATTGTTTCTATTGAAAGTGATTTGCGTGTTGAATAGCCTTTTGAACGCTGAATAAGAACCATAGTAGCTGTTTCATCAATTGATTGCTCAAGTTTTTCAAAATCAATATCCGTATCATTCAAAAGTGGAATTTCGTCATATAAAACACCATGTGCAATTAATGAATCTTCTTTAGTTGCCTCATCACCAGCGGTTCCAATAACTTCCTGCATAGTATCATAAGGCGCCCCTGCAACAGATATAAGCTTATTGCCGGGTCTAAGGCAGCCAAACAGGCAGCAGGCTAGCGTGTGCGTTCCTGAGGCAAAATGAACTCGTGCAATTGCTTTTTCAGCTTTAAAAACATCTGCGAATACTTTATCCAGAACTTCACGCCCGATATCGTCATGTCCGTATCCTGAAACTGTATAAAAATGTTCAGGCGCAACACGGTTATTAATAAATGCTTCCAAGACTTTTTTTTGGTTTAAATCCCTGATATCTTCAATAATTTCAAATTGTTCTATTAAATCTTTTTCAGCTTTTTTTATAATTTCTCTGCTATTCATATACATCCCTTTTCAATCAAACTATACCATAAATAAGCAAGATGAGGAATACAAAAAGTTAGAAATCTTTTTATAGTTAGAATATGAAAAATTTTATTGTAATTATCCTAGCATTTTTAGGCTTGCCAGCTTTTGCTTCCCAGTATGGAGTTTACACTCCTGAAAACTATAATATAAACTCTGAGGAAGGTGAAAGAATGCTTTTCATACTTGACTTTTCAAACAGCATGAGCGAATCACTGGACGGACGACGCAAAGTTGATTTAATGCTTGATACAATGCGAGAAATATTACCTAAAATTAATAAAAATGTTTCTGTTGGTTTGAGGGTTTACGGACACAGAATGGGGCTTACACCATTTGAAGCCTGCCGCGCCTCCTCGCTTCTAGTTCCGATTGGCCCTGCAAATTCACTTAATATTCAAAATTCTCTTTCCAGTACTAAGCCGCGTGGAATGACACCTATTACTTACTCATTGAATGAGGCTGTAAAAAAGGATTTTCTTGGTTTTAGCGGGAAAAAGCATATAATCCTTCTTACTGACGGCGGTGAAAACTGTGATGAAAGTCCGTGTAAATGGGTTATGGAGTTAGTGAAAATTCGAAAAGATGTGATGATTGATGTAATTGCGTTTAATGTAACTGAAGCCGATGACCTGGCGCAGCTTGAATGCACGTCACTTGTTACCGGAGGTAAGTTTTACAGTGCTAATACTGCGGCAGAACTTTCAAAAAGTCTTAACAACAGCATTAACGCGCAAAAACAAGTTGAAGCTAAAATTCTTCCAAATTATTAGATGATTTTTCCTCAAATGTTGACTTATTTTTTAATTAAAATTCAAGATTCTTCGGTTAACGTCTCAGAATGATACTGTAGTCGATTGATGATAGCCAAAATTATTTGATATTAAAAAAGCGCCCCTAATGTGGGACGCTTTTTAATAGAAGTTTCTTACTCTTTCAGGAATGTTTCGTAATTCCTAGCCAAAAGGTGTGTTCTTACCTGATTAATCAAGTCTAGTGCAACACCAACCATGATTATCAGAGATGTTGCCCCAATACCTTGAAGGGTTTTGATGTTTGTCACATAACTTGCAAATGACGGAACCAGTGCTATTATACCCAAGCCCATCGCACCAATAAAAGTCGTTTTTGAAAGAATTTTATCCAGCGCATCAGCTGTAGGCTTGCCCGGTTTAATCCCAGGGATTGAGGAACCGTATTTTTTCAGGTTGTTTGCGATATCTTTAGGCTGCATATTCGGCATAATTGATGCGTAAAAGAAGGTTAACGCAACGATTAATCCGAAATACAATGCGTAATATACAATTCCGTCCGGACTCATTATTGTCGTAAGTTTTACAACAAAGTTTTTAACCGCTACCGAATTGAAATTAGCCTGTCCAACAATGCTGAGAATAGTTGACGGGAAAAGTAATATCGCAATCGCGAAGATAATAGGCATTACCCCGCCCGGATTAAGTTTGAAGGGGATGAAAGAATTCATGCCTCCGTAAACTTTATTACCGACCTGACGTTTTGGATTTACAATAATTACTTTTCTAACGGCTTCCTGCATAATTACAATAAAAATCATTGTTACAAAAAATATTGCAAGAAGTGCTACCAAACCAAGCTGCATTGCTGTGCTTTTAGATACGATTTCTGCTGTTCTTGAGGCGTAAAGCGGAATACCTGAGATAATGCCTACAAAGATTATCAAAGAGCCTCCGTTTCCAATACCTTTTTCTGTTATAAGCTCAGAAATCCACATTACCAGAACAGAACCTGCTGTTAACACTGCGATTGAACTTACGTAAAACATTATGTGATTAACATCCGGCTGTATTGCCCCGGGAAGGTGGCGCATAAAAAGCATAAACACCAGTGACTGAAAAGCCGCCAATATAACCGTAAAAACACGGGTATATTGGGACAATTTTCTTCTGCCTGCTTCACCTTCCTCTTTTTGGAGTTTTTCCAGTGAAGGAATTACAACTGAAACAAGCTGTATAATGATTGATGCCGTGATGTATGGTCCAATACCAAGTGCGAATATTGATACTTTACCTAAAGCACCGCCTGAAAACAAATCTAAAAATCCGATGATATTGTTTCCAGCCGCAAGATTTGCAAATACCTGATTGTTAATACCAAACAAAGGCATTTGAACACCAAACCTGAATGCTGCAATCATTATGAATGTAAAGATGATTTTTTGCTTCAGGCCTGAAGCCTGCCACATTGACATTAAATCATCAGTTGTAGGCATTTTAATTCCTTGTGCCATTATACTAACTCAACCTTTCCGCCTGCTTTTTCAATTTTTTCTTTTGCTGAAGGTGTGAAGTAATTAGCTTTTACAGTAATTGCTTCTTTGATTTCGCCGTTGCCAAGAATTCTTAAAAGTTGAGAAGATGGGTGAGCTTTACCTGCTTCGATTAAGCAAGCAAGGCAAACGTCTTTCATACCTAATTGAGCAAGTCTGCCAACATTGATTTCAGCAGAAACAGGCTTTTTGTAAACCTGGAAACCTTTCAATTTCGGCAATCTTCTGTAAGATGGCATTTGGCCGCCTTCAAAACCTCTTTTTGAAGAACTTCCAGAACGTTGTCCTTCACCATTGTGACCGCGGCAAGAAGTTTTTCCGCGTCCTGATGAACGTCCTCTGCCAACTCTTTTAATTTTGTGTGTTGAACCTTCTGCAGGCTGCAAATTGTCTAATGTAATTTTATCTGTCATTTTATTTTTCCTTATATTGTAATGTGTACCGCTCGCGTTAACTTACGCAGTATTGCAGACTATTCTGCAACTTCAAGAAGGTGAGAAACTTTATTAACCATGCCCATAATTGTGGCACTGTTCATATGTTCTACAACCTGATCTTTTTTAGTTAAGCCCAAGCCTCTTACAACTCTTCTTTGAGCTTCAGAAGCACCGATAAGGCTTTTAACCAATTTAATTTTGATTTTTTTAGTATCTGCCATTTTATTAATTCCTTTTTATATTTAAATTGTCATTCTGAGGCTTTTTCAGGATTCTTCGTTCTGCGCCTCAAAATGTTCTGCCGAAGAATCTCTTTATTTCATGTTCTTGTTTAAACTTTTCAAAACAATAGGTTAGACGGCTAGTTTAATAATTCAGCCATAGT
Source organism: Candidatus Gastranaerophilales bacterium (assembly GCA_003150395.1). Classification (GTDB taxonomy): domain Bacteria; phylum Cyanobacteriota; class Vampirovibrionia; order Gastranaerophilales; family Gastranaerophilaceae; genus Scatenecus. The sequence goes on from QAMI01000001.1 coordinate 7,105, forward strand.
TAATCCGCGTCTTTTTGCAACATCAGTAAACGGTGTCAAAGCTTTCAACGCTTCGATTGTTGCGTTTGCTGCGTTTAGCGGAGATTTTGAACCTAAAGATTTTGATAAGATATTTTCAATACCAGCAAGTTCAAGAACTGAACGAACTGCGCCGCCTGCAATAATACCTGTACCTTGAGAAGCAGGTCTCAACATAACTTCGCCTGCGCCTGAACGGCCGACAATCGGGTGCGGAATAGTTGTTTTAAAGATAGGAACAGTAATAAGATTTTTTCTTCCATCTGCAATAGCTTTTTGGATAGCAATAATAACTTCAGAAGCTTTTGCACAGCCAACGCCAACCTGGCCTTTTTGGTTGCCGACAATAACAATTGCGCGGAAGCTCAATTTTTTACCGCCTTTAACAACCTTTGTTACACGGCTGATCTGAACAACTCTTTCAGTCCATTCGCTTTGAGGTTTTTCTTCAACTGTTTCAATTTTTTGTTTTCTTCCGCGGCCTTTTTTACCTCTTGAAGGTTTTTCTTCATTGTTTTCAACAGCGTCAGAAGTTTCTTCTACTGCAACTTCTTCTGTGATTTCTGTTGAAATTTCTTCTTTGTTTTCTAAATCCATTGATTTTTACCTTTCATTTTAATTTGAATTTAATAACTTATTATTTTTACAAACATGCCAAAATAATGCTGATTAAAGCTTTTGGAATACATATTTGTGAGTAACTTTTCTGACTTGATTATAATATTATAAAAATTTTTAAAAAGCAAGCCCTTTATATTTTTACAGGATAATCGTCTTTTATCTCCCAGCCATCATGCATTATTAACGTAGAGCAAAGTCGATGAGCAAAATCACCACTTTCAACGGAACAGCCATATCGTCTATCATTAAGCATTTGTTCCCTTGTGTATTCAGAAAATGGCACAGTTAATTTCCCACCATCCAGAAGAAACACAAAGGAATTTCTACCAGTTGTGGCTGAACCCGCTTCAGATCTAACAATAAATTCTTTGTCAAGACATTCTCGCAAGTTTACACAATAAACTATCTGCATGCTAATTTTTGTTTTACTCATTGATTTAATACCAGCGCCACTTCCATCTGCAAAATCTACAATAAACCAGTTGTTTTTTGTATAGGTTTTCTGTTCAATAAAATATGCTTGCATATATAGCTTCCACCAAGTCTCAAGAGATGCTGCGTTATGATCAATTTCCGGTGGCGGGAGTTCATTAAAATCACCATTTGCAACTTGAGATCTTAAAACTGACTGAGAAAATGTACTGTAGAATTTTTTCATTGATGTTGTTATTTTCACTTTCCTTTGCTTAGACATCAATGATGGCAGAGTCATGGCGGCAACTATTCCTATTATACCTATGGTAGTCAAAACTTCCGCCAATGTAAAAGATTTTATTTGCATAATTTAATACTCCATAAATGCTTGTAACATCAGCTATTGTGACATAAAATCTCCAAAATAGCAATATTTTTATTTAAAATTATTTGCAATACTTTAAACTATGACCAAGAAAATGGACAAAGTTTTCCATAGAAAATTTGGGCAGAGAGTAAGATTTTTGCGCAAACAAAAAGGTATGACTCAAGAGCAGCTTAGTTTTGAAATTGATGCGGACAATTCATACATTGCAAACATAGAAAATGCTCACAGAGATATTCCGCTTTCACGAGTTAATAAAATCGCGAAAACATTAGGAATTTCGCTAAAAGAGTTATTTGACTATTAAATTATTTAAAGATTGAATACAACACAGCAAAACTTATTTGGTTTCTTTAACACATCTCACGCCGAGAAGTTTTATTGAATCCATATAGGCGTTTGTCATGCCAGTTATGAAATTAGCTGTATAATGTCCGTTTTTATCATATCGGTCGCTTAACCAGTAATTTCCATAACGGAAAGATTTTTCATCTAAAAATAACAAATTAGCTTTCGGGTTGCAGGTATATTTCACAGAATCTGCAGGAACCAGACAGTTTGTCTTGTCTTCGTGACAGGATTTAAGAAAAGTTTGTTTATCTTTTATAATATTGCTGTTTATTCCCATTGCGATTTTGCAGGTTGAAGACGCACGCCACATTTCCCAGGCTTCTTCGCGGGTCGGAAGGCGCATTCCTTTTGACTTGCAGTAACTTTCTGCAGCTTCAAAATTCATTGGGCCTTCATTAATTTCATCTACAAGAAGAGTTTCGTTTATCTGTGTTACATTGACTTTTGATGTCACAGGCGGGTAAAGTCGTTGTATTTCTTCATTTACTCCGGTATTCAGGACAATCAAGATTATTATAAATAAGCCTAGAAGGCCTATTATTATTGTCGTTTTTTCGTTTTCATTCATAAGTTTATTTTAATATATTTTCTAAAGTTTTAATCATGCAATTTTTGTATCTTTCGCAATCGGCCTTTGTTTTGCCTTCAAAACGCAAGGTAAATACCGGCTCGGTGTTGCTCTGACGGATTAAGGCAAAACCGCCGTCAAAAATAATTCTCATTCCGTCAAGAGTGATTATTTCTTTAATATCGCTCCCGAAAAGGTGTTTATTGCATTCTACGCAGTTTTTAAATTTCTCCATTGTTTCTTTTTTCTTTTCGTTCGGGCAGGGAAAACGCACCTCATCTGAAGAACAAACAGCGTCGAAAGGTTTTAACATCTGCTGGAGTTTAAATTCAGGATTTATTTTTTTGTTTTTGGCAATTATTTCAATAATTCGGCAGCCTGCATAAATTGCATCATCAAAGCCGTAATATTTGTCTTTAAAAAAGGTATGGCCGCTCATTTCACCTGCAAGAAGCGCGTTTGTTTCTTTCATTTTGTCTTTAATGTATCCGTGTCCGGTTTTGCACATAACAGCATGCCCGCCGGCATTATTTATGCTGTCAAAAAGTACTTGAGAGCATTTAACCTCGCTTACAACAGTCAATTTATTTTTATCATCAATTTCATTTAGCAAATCCTGAGCATAAATCAAAAGAAGTTTATCTCCGGTAAGCGGTTTGCCGTCAGGTGTAATCACACCAATACGGTCACTGTCTCCATCATATGCAATTCCAACATCAGCGTTATTTTCAAAAACTGTTTCCTCTATAACTTTAAGAGTTTTCAAATCGCTGGGATTCGGGTGGTGATTCGGGAAATTGCCGTCCGGAGCTGAGAAAAGCTCAATAACTTCACAACCCAATTCTCTGTACAATTGAGGCCCTACAACGCCTCCTGTTGCATTTGCACTGTCAACAACAACTTTAATTCCTTTTCCTATTGTTCCGAAACGTTTTTTCATATCATCTATGTAATCAGGAATTATGTTATATTCTACAATCTTGCCGGCAGCGGCTTCAGCTTGCTTTTCTGAAAGCTCTTTAAATGCCAGCTCCTTAACTTCTTTTATTTGAGCTTCATTAAGAGTTCGTCCGGCGTATGTCATTTTCATTCCGTTGTACTCTTTAGGGTTGTGGCTTGCTGTGATAATCATTGCCCCAAGGATTTTTCCACCGCCTGTAACTTCTGATGGAACCCCGGCAACTTCACTGTAATAGCCCAGTGGCGTTGGAGCAAGACCCAAATCTACAACGTTTGCACCTGTGGAGGTAATTCCTTCAATAAGGGATTTGGCAAGCGAAGGCGAATGTGTTCTTGCATCGCGGGTAACAGTTATCCATATAGCTTCTGTTTTTTTTGAAGTTTGTTTTTTCAAATATTCAACAAACGCGCGGCCGGTATAATAAAAAATTTCTTCAGTAATATCTTCTCCGTAAATTCCTCTGATATCGTTTTTCCCGAAAGCGTGTTCGTATTTTTTCATGTTGTTCTCCCTAATTAATTATGATAAAATTGTAACATAAAAATATTTATTTAAAATCGAAGTATTTGCTGGAGGCTAAAATACACAGACTGGCTGAAAAACTTTTTAACAATCAAAAATTTGCAGCATGGCTGTTTATTTTACCTGCACTTGCCGGAACTATCGTTTTTATAATAGTTCCGGTAATATGTTCGTTTGGTTTAAGTTTTGTGAAATGGGATTTGATTAATCCAATAAGATTTGCAGGTCTGGAAAATTACAGAGAAATATTCACGGAACCATTATTTTTTAAAATTTTTATGAATACAATTGTATTTGCGCTGTCAACCTCGTTTTTTGGAATAATAATCCCGTTAATTCTAGCTTGCATATTGAATTCAAAAATACGAGGGTCTGAGTTCTTCAAAACAGCATATTTTCTTCCGTTTATAACGCCGATGATTGTCATAGGAATTATCTGGGAATGGATATTTGACCCGAATATCGGACTTCTGGCAAATGTTCTTAATATTCACATAAACTGGCTTTATGATGCTAATTTTGCCATGCCTGCGCTCATTATTGTGTCAGTCTGGAAGTTAATCGGCTATAATATGATTATATTTCTTTCCTCGCTGAGCGGAATTTCAAATAGTATGTTTGAAGCTGCTAAAATCGACGGAGCAAACGCATACCAAACCTTTAAAAACGTTACGGTGCCGCTTCTTTCGCCAACAATCTTTTTTGTCGTAATTATTACTGCTATCAGTTCATTTCAGGTTTTTGATTTAATTTATCTAATGACACAAGGCGGACCTTTAGACAGTACAAATGTGCTTGTCTATGCAATTTACAAAAACGCTTTTGAATATTTCAATATAGGAAAAGCCAGTGCAATTGCTTATGTTTTATTTGTAATCATCCTTGCATTGACTCTTTGCCAGTGGAAATTACGTAAAAAACTTGTATACAATGAAACAGACTAATTTATTCACCTTTTACAATATGTTTGTAAATCTTATTTTCCGGTGCATTATTTCCCATTTTTACAAGATATTCAAATAATTCTTTAATAACATTAGTTTTTGTAGCCGGACGCTCATATTTACTTATATTGTAACTTGTTTCGATTTGTCCGCTTTTATTAGTATACTTGGGTTTGTATGTTGTAAAAAGGAAAGTTGTTTTACCAGCTTTGGCATCTTCAACCAGCTCAACTGCAACTTTTGTAAAACAGTCTGTTTTTTCTATATTTTTACGGGCATTATTTAGTTTATCAAATTTATTTTTAGAAATAGCATAATCGACAACTCTGTGTAACGTTTCTGTATTAGTAAACTTTGCTCCAAATGATTTACAATTTTTTGTGTTATCTATTTGCATAGCTTCTCCTTAATTCTTTGCATCTATCATAAAATAGCTTGAAAATATTAAATTTTGCTATTTTTCAGCTAAAAATTAATTTTTGTTACAAATAATAATTTTTATTAAAGTTCAACCACTCGTGTGCCGATACAAAAAATACAACAGAGGAAGGGTGTGTGTAATGGATTTCGATGAATTAAAAAATGAAAACATAATTATTGAAATAAGAGCTTTAATTGATGAAAGCGATGATTTAGATGATATTGACGGATACTGTCAATTCATGCGTGAAATGATTTTAAATACCTCCGGTTTAAATTAGCCGTTTGTGTATTGTTGAGATTCTTTCTGAGATTTAATATAACATTATTATGAAGATAGTTATATTAGGCGGTGTTGCGGCCGGCGCTAAAGCTGCTGCAAAGGCCAGAAGAATGCTTTCAGAAGCACAAATTGATTTGTATACTGATGACACGCATATTTCATATTCAGCATGCGGTTTGCCATACTATGTAGAAGGTAATTTTGAGGACTATAAACTACTGTTAGTACGTTCACCCGAAGATTTTGAAAAAACTGGTGTTCACATTCATCTCCAAAATCGTGCTGCAAAAATTCTTCCAAATTCTAAACAGGTTTTGATAGAGGATTTGGTTTCAAAAGATGCTTTCCTTATCGGTTACGACAAGCTTATTATTGCTATTGGTGCACGACCGTTTGTTCCGCCAATTAAAAACGTTAATCTTAAGAATGTCTTCACCTTAAGAAAAATTGAAGATGGTATTGCAATCCGGGACATGGCCGAAAAGTCGCAAAAAGCTGTAATAATTGGCGGCGGCTACATTGGTATTGAAATGCTTGAGGCGCTTGTAAAACAGAATGTCTATGTAACTTTAATCGAATATGCTCCTACAATTATGCAAACATTCGACGATGACATGTCAGAGCTTATACTGGAACAGCTTAAATATACCTGTGGTAACCGATTTGAAATCTTAACCTCGGAAATGGCCACAGAATTTTCCGGAGATAACGATGGTGTTAAATCTGTTAGAACTGGTTCGGGCAGAGAAATCCCCGTTGATTTTGTAGTGCTTTGTGCAGGAGTCGTTCCTAATACAGAAATCGCTAGAGAAGCCGAAATTGCAATTGGGGAAACCGGTGCTATCAAAGTAAATGAAAAAATGGAAACAAATATTCCTGACATATACGCTTGCGGGGATTGCGTTGAAGAAAATCTTTTAATCACAAATACCAAAATTTGGCTTCCGCTTGGGACTAATGCTAATAAAGAAGGTCGAGTTGCCGCAATAAATGCTTGTGGAGGCGATGAAAAGTTTTACGGAGTTTTAGGTTCAGCTGTTACCAGATGTCTTTCTCTGACAATGTCAATGACAGGCTTAACCGTGAAAAAGGCCGGACAACTTGGCATTGAAACTATTTCAGCGACAGTTACAAAAAATGACAAAGTCGGTTATATGCCTGATGTCAATAACATTACAATAAAACTTATTGCAGAAAAATCTACCGGCAAGCTTCTGGGCTGTCAGGGTATCGGGGCAGGAGATGCTGACAAAAGAGTAAATACAGTCACAAGCTCTCTTTTGGCCGGACTAACAGTTGATGAGTTTTATAGAAACGACTTAACCTATGCTCCGCCATTCTCACCGACCATTGATCCGCTATTAAATGCTGCACAAATACTTCTTGAAAAATTAAATAAAAATGAGGAGCAAAATAATAAGGAAGTTTAACCGGTTAACTGCGCCAAGTATTTGGCTAATCCAACGCCCATAGAGAAACAGCTTGCCTGAACGCGAAGCGCGCCTTGCGCCATAAAGTCTGCAGAAATACATCTTCCTGCGACGAAAAGATTATCATAATCGGCAGACATAAGACTTTCCAGCGGAAGTTCATAATCCTGCACAACATGCAAAGTTGATTTGTCCTTTTCCTTGCTATGAACATCAACCGGATAATTTGAAACTAAAACCGGATGCTCAAAAGTTTTGCCTGATTTTACATCCTCGATTGTGTAAATATATTTTCCTTTAATTCTTCTTGAAACACGCACTCCAAGCATATCTGCAATGTTTGAAATATAAGAGTTTTCAAAGCCTGGAAGATAAATTCTACAAAAATTAGCGAGTCTGAAGATATTCTGACGGGCTAGCTGCAAGGCTTTTGACATGCTTCTAACCTGCAGAGTGTCTGTATAATCAATAATCCGGGGGCAGTTAAACGCTATAGTGGAAGGCATTCCGGCTACTGTAAATATTTGAAAATAATTGCGGTCGTGGTCTTTGAGAATTTTTTTAGCAACAGCATCCTCAAACAGAGGCTTTAGTGCCCATTCTTTGTCTTTATCCCAGGTGTAAGCTGTAGAAAGGTGTATAAAACCATCTATGTCTTCAACTGTTGTAACATTTCTGTCTTTATCAAATTCCTTAAGCCAGTTGGCAAAATGTGGTACATCAACCCCACCCATCATAAAGCGTAAACTTACAGGTTGATTTTCATTTTTTTCTTCCAAAAATTCACAATTACAAAGTTTTCCAAATTCGCAATTTCCGGTTGCGTCTACAAAGTATTTCGCGCCGATACATTCTGATAATAGTTTATTGTCTTTTTGTATCTTATCGTTATATACCGATAAGATTTCTTTTGAGATTTTTATAGACTCTATCCTTCTATCCTTAATGCATACATCCTGTATATGTGTGTCAAAAAATACTTCCACACCGGCTTTCAGCATTAAGTTGTCTAAAGCAATTTTTGTAAGCTCAGGATTAAACCAGCCCTGATTGTCTAAATATGTCGCCTGACCGCCTATAGAGTTCAATTCAGCAACAAGAGCCTCATAAAATTCCGTATTTATTTGGTGTTCACCGCATTTCATAGCAGGAACAACCAGTGCCGAAGTTATTGTGCCGCCAAGGTGAATATTTTTTTCAATTAAAAGAACTTTTAGTCCTGCCATTCCGGCTGTATACGTTGCCGCACATCCAGCTGTCCCGCCGCCTATTATAATCGCATCATAGTGTTTCATTACTTTATTATACAAGAATGTCACTCAAACAAGCAAATAATTTACTATTTGTAAAATTGAGTTATTTTAACAAATATTCCGCAGAACATTCAGCGCCGTTAAAATCGGTACCTGAAGCATCAAATCCATAATTAATCGGGGTGCCGGCGAATTTAGTACCATTTTGGCAAATTCCTGTTAAACCTGTTCTATCTGCACCCCAAGGAAGCATTTTATTTTGAGAAATTATTATAGTAACGCCAAATAAGTCTTTCCCAAGAATATTTGGCTTCTTGTTAAAACCATTTACATCAATAAGTATTTTTATAATCAGGTGTATAAACACGTGCATATAAATTTGCACCAGTATTCAATACAGCCTGGTAATCCTTTAATGCATAACCTGACATAGGCTTTCCAGTAGTGTAGTTGATTTATAAAAATTTTTTACTGCGGCATTACTATAGGCGGCTCCGGTGTTAAAAGAGGTGCCATTACCACAGATTTTATTACTACTACTACCACAATCCAATGTGACATTCATTTTTTTCACGATATCGATTATAAGGTTCATTTTATTATAATTCACATTGTCATAAGCGCCCAGAGAATAGTCGTTATCCGCAAGCACCATGCTAAAAGCATTTTTCAGTAATGCATAGTGCTTTTTCCACATATTAATTAACACAATTTGCTGATATTTTGCGACCAAGGCTGGCAATGTCATTGCAGCTATTATACCGATAACTCCTAGTGTTATAAGCACTTCTGCAAGTGTAAAAGATTTTTTCATACTATAAATTCTCCATATATTACAATTTATTGCATTATAATTGAGTTATTAATCTAATAATAGATTTATATGTCTAATATTATAAATAATATCTGATAAATTGTAAATACATTCAATAATTAGTAATATTTAACAAGGAGGAGTTATGTCAGCTCGCGAATTCGTTAAAATATTACTGGCTAAGGAGTGTATGACAATCAAAGAACTTGCTCGTTTGGCGAGTGAATCAAGCAGCAAAAAGTACACTCTTGATGGCTTATCACATAAAATGCGTCTTGGAACTCTTCGATTTGATGATGTTGAATTTTTTGCAAAACTTTTAGGATACAAAATTGAATTAAAAAAAATAGATGAAGAAAATTAGCTTTATATCAAAGCGATACATTTTGATAATATTATACAATTAAAAACTTCTCTTAAACCTTTTTATGAAAGCAGAACTTGAAATTTTATCACTTTTCTCAACCTCTTTTTCACGCGCCTCTATAATTGCTTCATTAAGACCGTTTAATTTTTCGTCACGATAAAATATTCCTGCCTTTGAATTAATAAGCCCTAAATCATATTCTGAAAGTTCATATTTTATAAGCGATTTATTTTTAACAGCAATTGTACCCGTAAATTTATTTGACTGTTCATTAAAAATTTTTCCGACAAAAAATCCAGCATTTAGCATCGCATTTCTAACCGCAGCAGAACTAGAATAAGTTAATATCATCCCGTCAGCTTCCAAATGTTCATATAATAACTTAAAAAATTCAAGTGACCACAACGCGGGACACTTTGCAGGCGTAAATGCATCTAAAAAAATCAAATTATAGAGTTCCTTATCATCAATAATACTTTTTCTTGCATCACCCGTTTTGGGCTCAAATATAAAATTGTCTATTTTAAAGCAATTCACAGCTCTTTTATAACTTGTTGATATATGACTATAATATATATTATGTAAGAAGCTCATTATACGTCTTAGAACTGAATATTTACACCTTTTATATTTTAAAAGCTTAAAATACCCCCTTAATTTCGAGTCAAAAAATGCACGATATTTTCTAGAAGTCAAAATTTCTTCAAAAACCTTATTTTCAAAAATTTGAGGCATTTTATCTATAATTTTGTTTAATATAAGAAAATTCACTTCATTTTTTAGTTTATATTTTTGCTCAAATTTGCAGTTTAGAAGTTTCACAATTTTATCATAATGAAAATTGAGTTTGTTGTGCTTTTTATCATTTTCGTTTCCTTGTTTAAAAAATGGTGAAAGTAAAAATAAAATTTCATCCATGTCTAAAGCTTTGATAAAAATTTTTACTTCTTCATCATTGCATGAAGAATTTTTATGCAAAGTGTTATTTGAATATACCGTATCGATACTTATGGTATTATCATGCATGACTTTGTTAAACATAATGTCATTATTTGTTTTACAATTATTATTGGAATATATCGATACGTTATTCAAAGTGCAAGAAATATTATTAGTATGTATCGTATCGATATTGTTATTTTTCTTCAAATTATTTTTTTGAAAATTTATTTTTAAAATATTTTTTTCAATTAAAAAATTTAAAAAACTTTTTGTGTTGTAGCCAATTCCATAACAAATATCTAAAACTTTTATTTGTTTATGTGTTTCAAAATATTTTTCCAAATTCGCAGGTAAAATAAATTTTTCATATGCTTCGCTTAGTGCACCATACGTTGAATGATAAATATCATCAGCTTCCGGGCTAAATAAGCCTACCGAGCCGTCATTTGTAAAATAAGGATATAGATTATACATAGTCCAATTATAGCGCGTATATACAAGGGTTCAAGTTCGTTAAATTCCGCAATAATCGAGCGCATAGATTGTTCAAAATTTGTCTTTTGTGTTAGAATACTTACAGGTGATTTAAATTATTCACTTTTAGAAGTAAGGAAAAAGAGGAAATATGAAAGTAAGCGTAAAAGTGCCTGCAACAACTGCTAATTTAGGCCCCGGATTTGATTGCATGGGGATGGCACTTCCTATATATAATACTGTTACAATTGAGGAAACTGTTTTACCGGGCACTGGCATTGAAATTAATGTAATAGCAGAAGATGACACCAGTGATGAGTTATCTCTTGAACATATTCCTATGGATGAAAACAGCATTATTTATAAAGCAGTTGAACTATTATATAATTCAATCGGTCAAACCCCGAGCGAATTAAAAATCACAGTTCATACACAGATACCGGTTGCACGCGGCCTTGGAAGCAGCGCCTCAGTTATTGTTGGGGGACTTATTGCAGCAAATGAACTTCTTGGACGCCCTGCAGATGAAGCAGCTCTTTTATCGATCGCAACTGAGGTTGAAGGGCATCCTGATAATGTTACACCTGCTATAGTCGGCGGATTGGTTTTAACTTCCAGTGAAGATGATGGAAGCATTATTTATAGAAAACTTGATTGGCCGCAAGAGTGGAATTTGACTCTTTGCGTTCCTGAATATGAACTTGCAACCGACATATCCCGTTCGGTTTTACCAAAAGAAGTTCCGATTCAAGATGCCGTTTATAATGCTAAAAGGCTTGCTATGTTTGTCGAAGCTATTCATACAAAAGATTCAGCGTTGATGAAACTTGCGCTAAAAGATAAACTTCATCAGCCATACAGAATGAAACTTGTTCCAGGATTAGAAAAAATTATTGAAAACCTTAAACATGAAGATAATGTTTTAGGTTGTGTGTTAAGTGGTGCAGGTCCATCAATTCTTATCATCAGTGAAAAGAATAACCTCGATAAAATCCGTTCAATTGTACGTGAAACCTGGGCAGATTTGAATGTTAAAGCAGAAATTTACACTCTTCCTGTCGAAAATCACGGTGCACAAATCATCAGCCTTGATTAATTATTATTGGTAATGAAACCTGATTAAAATTCGTAAATACTTGTATTTGGTACAATTAGGCTAAATAAAGGTAATTTATGTGGGTAAGTGTTTCAAATAAATGTATAGGCTGTGGGGCTTGTTCAACAATAAGCCCTGAGGTTTTTGAAATGTACAGAAACTCTGCAATTCCTGATATTGAAAAAATTTGCGGCAACGAAGAAAGCTGTATTGACGCGGCAATTAACTGTCCGGTAGGAGCAATTTTTATAGATTACTAAACAAAAAATTGCCCCCTGCTAATGCAAGGGGCAATTAGGTTATTATTATCCCTGTCCGGTGTAATCCGGAACAAAGTCTTTTTGGCTAGATTTTTCCATTTGTTGTGCAGCTTGTTCTTGACCTTCGATAAGTTTGAGTCGTGATTCTATATTAGCTTTTCTAACTGCAAGAGATTCTTCTAAATCTTTAAGTGGCTGCAATTGAGCTTCGCGCATCATTTCAAATTGGTCTGCCCAGATGGATTGAGCTTGAGAGAATTGCATTTGCATTTGCTGCTGTGTATTCTGATATGCCTGCATCATCATAAGTCTTTCAGCTTTTTCGTTATCATTTAGACCTGCAGCATCCCATACACTTGCGCCATTTAAGAAGTTAAAGCCTTGCCTATTTGCAAGATCCATCATACCAAATCTATACTGGTTCTGCATTGCCATATTCATTTGACGCTGTTGAGAAGACATCATGCGTTCCATCTGACCAACTTGTTTGGTCACCCGGTTCATCTGCGACACAATAGAGGTCAACTCGTTTTGGAGTTGAAGCCGCATTCGTGCAGTTTGCATTTTTAGATATGCGCCGGTTAGGAAACCCATCTTAAACCTCTGTTTCTTTTAGTCCTCGTTAAATATATAAAGTATATATTTACTTGATAATTGCCATATAAAATATACATCTTTACATAACTTTACAAAAATATTTCTTTTTTGTTACATTTGAAAAAATTCTGTTTTATTGCTACAATTCAAAAGTAAAAATTTTTGAAAGGTTACATATGATTCCAAGATTTCTTTCTGTTAAAAATATAGCTTTTATTGCAGGGATTGTAATTCTGTTATTTATTATTCCCAAAATTGTTGGTATTGTACTTTTGTTTTTCGCTGCATATGTACTTGCTTGCGCAATGGATCCATTTGTCGAAAAATTTCAAGCCAAAATAAATAATAACAGAACTCTGGCTTCGGTAATTGTTGTATTCGGCGGAATTATGGCAGTATTTGCACTTTTTGCTCCAATAATTGCAATCGCATATAAAGAAATAAAAACTTTTGTTAAAGTATTTCCAGACAAAATAATGGATGCTTCTCACTATATTACAACAATGAAAATTTATGGACATAATATTGCTGATTACATAAATTTGA
>QAMI01000044.1 GCA_003150395.1 Candidatus Gastranaerophilales bacterium
ACAGAGTGCCCCCCCCCCCCTCCCCTCGGCATTTTTATTGCGCTGAAATGTATATATGAAATTCTTTCTTACTAAATAATTCTGTAAAAATTTTCAAATTTTGCGCAAAAAATATTTTTCTTAGGTTTTAAGATTGTATATGAAGATTACATTTACTCAAATTAAACATGCTTTAGGATTAACAGTTGCAGCAGGAGCTCTGGCCGTTGCAGCACCGTCTGTGCGTGCTCAATCAGACAGCACTACATTGAAAAAAGATACCTTTGAACTTTCTGTAAAAGTACCGGCTACAGGGACAACCGGAGACTCTGTTCTTCTTTTCGCGCCAAGCCCGAAAGTAGAACTGGCTGGAGAACAAAAAAATGCTGCAATTGTTGTGGATTTATCAAAAAATGTTCTTTATCAGTATGATGTAAATGGAAAGGCAACCTGCGCATATCTTGTTGCAAGCGGTAAAAAATCGACTCCAACTAAAACAGGATTAAGAATAGTTTCTCATGTTGAGTCTTTTCCTTACAAATCAGCTCCTGCGTCCACCAAAAGAAGAAAAAAACCCTGGGATTACGGCCCGAGAATAATTTGTCTGGATACAATTGACCCTGAAACTGGAAAACGCGGCAGAACAGGACAGTTTATTCATGGCAATGCCAATCCAAAAAGTATTGGGAAATATGCTTCTTTAGGATGCATTAGAATGGACAACGGAATTATAAAAAAACTGGCAAAAGAAGTTAAAAAAGGCGATTTAATTTTAATGATACAGTGATTATATTTAAATCATAAAACGAGGCCGGACTTTAATCCAACCTCGCTCAAATCATCTATTCAATTGTGCTCTCTGAATTTCATACCTCCATTTTTATGTATGAACTATTGTTTGCAAACAACTTTTATTTTTTAAGTTCCATCATTTCTTCAGAGTCAGGCATTCTATGATTTTTATTGAAGAAATCAGCAACTTTTTGAGCAAGTTCGTAGCTTTCGAACTTGTAAACAGAGCCGTCGCAGCTGAGAGTAACTTGACCGGCTTTGACATCAACTCTTGCATATTTACCGAAGCCATCACCTTTTTTATCAGGTGCGGTGTTATCAGCAATTGACTCGCGTGCGACGCCTTGAACATATTCGTAAGTTTTACCTCCTGGAAGTTCAATTTTGTCTTTCAAGCCAAGTTCTGCGATATATATGTTTTTCTTTCTGTCTGTACCGTTTATGCCATGCCAGCCTTTAACAACCCCGACTGCAGCATAGAGATCTTTTGAATTGGAAATTCCGTATTTTTTACGGATGATATCCGCAAGATTTTTTCTTCCTACATGGAATGTTTCAACAGGTTCATCTTTACGGCTGAGGTCTTGCGCTGACGCTGAGCAATCATCAACCGGAACGGTATCAGGTTCAATAAGAGTAATCTCTTCATCCGGAACTTCTATAGGTCCGGCTTCCGGAGCTGCATTCCGCGGAGTAAGGTTTCTGCCTTCGAGGTTCTTTTCTGCTACCATTCCTCTTAGAGCTGCATATGCATTGTCTGTATCATCATAGGTTTTACCCCATTTGCTTACTCCAAAGTTTATCATATTTGAAACGCCGCCGATAAGTGCCGCTGTACCAATACGACCCCATTCAATGTCAGTTTTTGCATCGTGGACTTCGCCGGTAACTTCGCCTTCAACAGTACCATGAGCTTTGCCATTGACAACTGTTGAACCGCTATATTCAGCAGGACCTTCAAGGGTTACATCTGTTTCGAAATATGCCTTGCCATCAACAGAAACATGCTGAGTATATGGAATATTTGCCTGTCCTTTTGCAACTCCTGAAACCGTTCCTTTTCCGCTATATGTGTAAGGAAGATTATAGTCATGCGCATACTCATATGGTATTGACACATCCTGTGGGGTTGTAATTTCACTTGTCAGGATACCGTTTTCCCACACTTGGGATGTGTTGTAGACTGTACCATGTGCAGTTCCGCTTCCTGTGAAAGTTCCGGTCAGATTGCCGCCGCCGCTGTAGGTGTATGTATCTTTGTATGGAATTTCAACATTTCCTGTTGCTACACCTGATATATCGGTTTCTAAGTGTGCATCAGTATAGCCGCTTGCTTTACCGGTGAGTTTAGCCTGTGTTACGCCTGAGTAATTTACGACTTCTGAATAAGGTATAGCACCTGTTAGAGAAGCCCATTTTGCAAATTTACCGGAAGCAAGTTTTGTTTTGCTGTAAAATTCCATAAATGCCGCAGTAGCACCTCCGGTAGCAGCACCGGTCAGACCTGCCAAACCTAGGCCGCCCCAGCGTTTAGCAATCGTCTGGTCGCCGCCGACATCAAGTCCTGCTCCTTCAAAGAGTTCTTTAGCCATTCTTCTTTCTCTAAGCTTGATTTGCTCTTTGTTGTCATTTTGCATATCATCAATCAAGGCTTTTCTGTCAGCAATACCTGCATACAGGTCGGCTTTGTGGTACGGATCAGTTTTATACTCGTTATCTAGTCCGTGTTCGCCGGCAAGCTGTACCATACGGTCTTTGTACATGTCGCTAGAGAATTTGTAGCCGACGCCTTTGTAGGTATAATCAGCGGTTTCGCCATCTTTAACCGGGGTACCAAATCTATCGCCATTATTGATGATATATTCACGCATTTCTTTTTCACGTTTGCCTGAGAACGGGAATGTGTGATTTTTACCATCTTTTTTGTCGATACCTTTTTTATCAGAATTATTCCAGTGAACTTCGGTATTTTTAATTCTATGTTCGGTTTCCATTTTGTCAACTTGAGCTTCAGCCATCGCTTCTGCAAGTTTGTCGACATCAATTTTATCTATATTGGCTCTAGATTCTTCGGCAACTTTTTCAAGTTCTTTGACTCGTTTAAGCTGAAGGTCGCCAATTTTCTTTTGAACATCTGCCGGGTATTTAGCTTCGAATGTGTTGTTAAACTCTTTAAGTTTTTCCATACGTTCATTAACTAAAGCATCAGCAGCTTTCTTCTTTTCAGGATCAAGAGCATTTTTAATATCTTCTTTAGCTTGTTCTGCGGCTTTCTTATATTCTTCCTGAAGCTTGGCAACTTTGTTATCATCACCTTCTTTTTGAGCCTGATAGATATCAGCTTTATATTGTTTTTCAGCCGCTTTGTAAGCTGCACGAAGATTTGTTGACTCAGGAGTTTCAGCTTCCGACATCAATTTGGCAATTTCGTCCTGTCTTTTGAGGTCTTCAATTCCAAAATCTTTTTGCATTTGCTTCATTTCAGGAGTTAAAGCATCTGCTTTGAGTTTTGAAATTTTATCATCGTATTTTTGATTTACGCCTCTTGCCTTGTAGTAATGTTCATTATCTACAATATCGCGTGCAATCATTTTCATTCTGTCCGGGCCAATATCAAATTCTTTTAAAGCTTTGTATTCAGCGAGTTCACGAATTTTTGCACTTGAATGTTCTTTATTGTTCCAGTCGATTTGTTCGCCTGTTCCAATTCTATTTTTCTTATTTAGATTTTTTGTAAATGCGTTATTATACTCTTTTTCAGCTTCTGCTTTATTACAATCCTGACTGTAATAACCAATAAGAGCTTGTGTTTTTTCTTCAAGAAGTTTTTCTTCATCCGCCGTTGCATGACCTTCTGCGAAATATTTAGTATTAAGCAGCAATGGGTTATCTTTTTTTAAGATTTCCAGGTTTTGGGCTTGTTTCATGATTTTTGCACGATAAGTGAAGCGTGTATAATCATTAATAAGCTCATCTTTATTTTCAATATATCTGGCTTTCAAATAATTTTTGTAACCTTGAACTGCTTCTTCACGTGCAATTTTGTCAGTTGCAACCTGCTCAGGCGTAACTTTTGGTTTAAACTCTTCAAGTTTGTCCAAAGTTTCAACCGAAGTACCTTTTCTTTGCTCTACTTTTGTACCTTTACCACATAAGCTGTTAATAATTTGTTCTGTGGTGTAAGTTTTTTGCAAATTAGCAAACTGCTCAGGATTGTTCTTGATAAAGTTTTTCACTTTATCCGGACAAGAATCCCACTGAGCCTGGGTAATCCCGTACTGGTGAAAGTTAATCTCTTTAGCACACATAATTGTCCTTTCTGCCCCTTTTACAATTGCAAAAAGCGCATTATTTTACATCTCAATTTATATCCTTATCACTATAAAGTTTTTATTCGGCACGAAATTGCGTAAAATTTAATACCAAAAATCAACAATTTTCATATTTCTTGCTATTAGTGCATTTCAAGCCTAAAATTCACATTTACATTTCTTAATATACGTACTATTTGTATATATTTTCAAATTTGAGGGTATATTATATAATAATACATACCCGCTTTTCATAAAAATTCTAAAAGCTGGAATCCGAATGTAACATTTTGTAAATCTTTAGCGAAAAACACTCAATTTTTTACTACATGCGACCGTTTATATATCTATATAGTCAAGATACGAGTGTTAATGTGCTATAAAAATATAATAAATAAAGAGGTTGCGTATGAGAAAATTACAAGCAAACAACAAAAGATTAGTACCTCTAATACTATGTTCAGTGTTAGTGTTGCAACAATCTTTGGCAAATCAAGCTTCAGCTGGTTTGGTTACCGATGGTAACGGAAATGCAATTCCAACACATCCTGGAACCGGAGCTTATGAACTAAGACCAGATGCAATTAATAAAGATGCTCTGGTTGGTTTTAAACAGTTTCAAGATTTCAAGCTTTCTGAAGGCGAAATTGCGAACTTCATTTTCCAGGCTCTTCAACATGGAAGAGGACCAAATGGTGAACAACAACATATTTTTACTGACATCAATACCTTTGTAAACTTTGTTCAAAATCAGGGCGAAATCAAAGGTATTGTAAATGCTGTTCAGTCACTTGGAGGTGGGCTTAAATCAGACGGCAACCTTGTATTTATTTCTCCAAACGGTATGATTGTAGGTTCAAGCGGGGTTTTGAATGTTGGCTCATTACAGGTTTTAACACCTTCAGTAGGCGACTTCGACAAAATGAGAAACGGAATTCCTGACCCGAATTATACAAACTTCTCAGACGGTTCAACTCATGTACTCGCTCAGGATATTAACAAAACTTACAACCCAGCAGACCCAATGGCACGCTCCGGAAGCGGACAAATCTCTATTGATGGTAAAGTTTATGCAAGAGGCGATGTTGAACTTGCTGGCGGTAAAGTTGGTATTGGTAACGGAGGCCTTCTTATCGCTGGTTTGGGCAACAATACTCAAGTGCTCAAAAATCAAAACGCTGCAGACACTCTTTTCAATTCGCTTGTAAATGTTGACAACATGAATACCGGCAACGGCTTTGCTAATGCTAACGGTAAAATCGTCATAACTTCAAATGTAGGAACAAAAGTTGACGCTGGCGGAGCAATTAAAAACTTTGGAGCTAACAGTTCAACCACAATAACAAATACCGGAACTGAAGGTATTCAAATAAACGGTGAAGTTTCAAATCCAAATGGAAACTTAACCATTACAAACAAGGCCGGCGCATTAAATGTTGGAAATACTGGTGAACTTAAAAACAAAGGCACCATGACCATTACCAATGAAGAAAACGGTACAGGTCTTACTATAGACGGAATCGCAACCAATGATGGAACTCTAAATATTACAAATTCAAGCGGTGATGACGGTCTTAATATTGGCGGAAAGGTTACCAATAACACCGGCGCTGCAACTATTTTAAACAAAAAAGGCGGATTAAACGTTAATGACGGTGCAACAGTAACCTCTAACGGAACAAGCCTTGATATGGATAATTATGGCTCTGATGGCTTCAATATTGATGGTGATGTGATAAGCAACGCAGGAACTGCAGATTTATACAACCACGACAATGTATTTAATATCAATTCAACAGGGTCTGTTACCTCCAACGGTACGGATTTAAATATTACAAATGACGGCACTAACGGCTTGAATATTGCAGGTGAAGTCCATAACAACAGTGGAACTGCCAATATTTTAAATACCGAAGGCAGGTTAAATATTAAAACAGACGGGCTTGTTCAGTCTGACGGCGACGCTTTAAATATGACCAATAGAGGTAATGGTGGATTTAATATTGACGGCAGCGTGCTTAACAATGAAGGTACGGCTGATTTATTAAACACCGCTGGTGGCCTGAACGTTAATGCAGACGGAACTGTAACCTCTAATGGCACAAGCCTTGATATGACTAATAATGGAGCTGATGGGCTTAATATCGAGGGTAAAGTCCTTAACAACAGTGGAACTGCGAATATTTTAAATACCGAAAACGGTTTAAATGTTAAAACTGGAGGACTTGTTCAGTCTGACGGCGATGCCTTAAATATGACAAACCAAGGCGATGGCGGATTTATTGTCGACGGAACAATACAAAATAACAAAAACATTGCAACATTAATAAATGAAGCAGGTGCATTCAATGTAAATGCCGGCGGGCAGGTAATTTCAAACGGCACAAAACTTGCAATGACAAACAGCGGCGCAGGCGGGCTTAATATTGCAGGGCTTGTAGATAATAATGCCGGAGAAGCCGGTATATCAAACATTAATACCGATGCAGGCTTAAATGTTCTAAACGGCGGTCGTGTTTCTAACGCCGGAACAAAATTACTTATGTCAAACAGTGGTAACCAAGGTTTAAATATCGCAGGAACTGTTGAGTCTACCGCAGGAAGCACTGAAATCAACAACATGGGCGGCGGTTTACATGTAACAAATACCGGACTTGTTGAAAACAGTGGTGCTTCCCTTGATATGAACAACACCGGAGATGGCGGCTTTACAATTGACGGTACTGTTAACAACAACACCGGAACTGCAAGCCTTAACAACGAAAATAACAAACTGCTTATTTCATCAACCGGCCGTGTTAACTCAAAAGGTTCTGAATTAAATGTTACCAACAAAGGTAATAACGGAATGCATATCCAAGGTATTGTAAAACACCAAAATACTAACGGAAAAGTAAATTTCGTTAACCAAAATTCAAATATGGTAATTGGTCATGAAACTACTGAATTCAACATTGATTCTGATGCAGACGTTAATATTAAAGTTACAGATGGAAATATTTTAAATTACGGTGTTCCAAAAACTTTAATCAGAACAACAAACAAAGCTGATTTAAATATGGACGTACTTAACGGCTCTATCGGTGAAGATCTTGGACTTTGCGACGGCGGAATCTGTACCGGTGTCGGTCCTGGTGAAAGAGATTTGACAAAATCAATTAACACCGAAGTTGACGGAAGTATTACCGCATACAGCAAAGGAAACGGCGCGCTTATTAATATTGCAAGCTTAGATAAGGATATGCACGTTAATAAAATCCATTCTGATGGTAAAGTAATCCTTCTTGCTGATGATAAATTAAATAAAGGTGCTACAGCTTATGACATTATAAGCACAGCAGATGACAATACAGTTGATCCAAACCTTAAAGGTAATGCCATTTCAGCTATTGCAAGCGGTAATATCGGCGGTAATATCGGTGAAAATAAAGATAACAAACTAACCTTTATTCAGACCGACGCATCTGTTGACATTGCAAACGAAAATGATGATGCTTCAAAACCGCATGAACTTTACGATACACCTATTGTAAACTCTAAAGGCGGTGTTGAATTCCTCGCAATCGGAGATGTCAATATCAAAGGTCTCGATAATGCTGATGGAACTAAAAATGATACAAATGTATGTACGATTGCATCAAGAACAGGCTCTGTCAATGCTGAATTTTCCGGAAATACCTACATTCGTGATATCACAGCCCAAGATGAAGTAAATGTTGTAAACAGAGGCCCGGAAATTTATATTGAAAACCTAGGTGGAGCACCTTCAAGATATGCTGAAACCGGAGATTACTACGGAAACTATGACGGAATCGTTCCGGAAAGAGCCAATATCAAAGCTCTTGACTTAGGTACAGTTGAAAACCCGAACCACACACCAAACTCAACAATTGTAATTAAAAATGGTACAATTAATGGTAAAGGGTCAACAAGCCATCCTGGACTCGACCAGGATATTACAGTTACGGCTGATAATGCCTATGTGGGAGGCTACTACTTCAACATGGGTAAACACAGATATGATGATCCTAATAACCCGCAAGGTTTAACTACTGTAACAAAAGACGACCACACCAATAAATTAGTTAATGCTGGAGATCCTGAAACAGAAGTATCTATCAGAGGTAAAGCTGTAAGACCTGACGATGTAACTGAAATCGGAAGAGATTCTGTCGAAAGAGATTACTACTATGCAGACCTTGACGGTGACGGACAGCCAGATGATGGCTATGAACCTGGAGAAAGCGGCAGCGGTCAGAAAGATGATCCAACATTTGATCCTGATAAAGAACCGGGGGATGACTTGGTTGTGCCAGTAGCTCCGGGCGATGATGACGATGATGACGGCCCAGTAGATCCGGGTGATGATGATGATGACGATGACGGTCCGGTAGATCCAGGCGACGATGACGATGACGATGGGCCAGTGGATCCGGGTGATGATGACGATGACGATGGGCCAGTAGTTCCGGGTGATGACGATGATGATGGGCCTGAGCCGATACCTCCAACTCCAACTCCGGACTTGCCAGATATGGATGCAGCTAAAGCAACCTGGAAAAAAGAATATAACGATTACATATCAGTAATTGATAAACGTCAAAATATAAGATTCGATATTACAACAAACCAAAACCCGGTTGTATTTGAATCCTCACCGGAAGTTGGCGGTCTTCTGAACATATCCAGAGGTGGCGTCCAGTTAACTCATAACAAGTCACTAAAAGTCGGTGATGTTATACCTGTTCACATTCAATATGGTGATGTTGAAATTAACGCAAATGTGAAAATTGTTACAGCATCAGATGTAACAGCCGGAGCTGAGTTCGTTGACCTTGACCAGGCAACAGCCAACAAGTTATTATACTTAAGCTTGTTAAAAGATGATGGCGGACAGCCTAAAGAAGAATATTACGCGAACACTAATTACGTTGAAAATGAAAATCTTTCAACAACCGGCGTAGACGACTAAGTCACATAAAATAAACAAAAAGAGGCTGATAAAATCAGCCTCTTTTTTTGTTGAATAATAAATAAATTTATGTTATAGTTATTGAGTAGTACAGCTAAAATTTAATAGATATTTTCGCCGAAGTGGTGGAATGGTAGACACGTACGTTTCAGGTGCGTATGGAGAAATCTGTGCGGGTTCAAGTCCCGCCTTCGGCATTTTTTAATTTTTATAAGATTATAGTTAGGACTTATCACCCGTCGTTTCCGCGCCATGGGCGCTCCAACTGCGGCTTAGCTAAAGCATACTAATCTGTAAAGTTCAGGCTTCAAGCCTTCACTAACAGCTTAGCAAACTCCCGCCTTTGTTTTTTTATATTAAAATTGTTAAATTTTAGTTAATTATAGAAGCTTTTATGAATTTCAGAGCAATAATGTAAGTGTTGAAGATAAAAGTTTAAAGATAAAAAACTGAAAGGAGTAAATTATGAAATTCTTAATTAAAAAATCACCGGACGGATTTATCAAAACTGTAAATGACGAAATCAGCTCAATATTAAACCGAAATTTTGACAGTCTTTTCCCTGAATATATATTCACCGAAGATATGGATAAACTTTCTATTCCGGTTGAAATTCAAGAAAAAGATTCCGAATATAAAGTTAAAGCTGAACTTCCGGGAGTAAAAAAAGAAGATTTAGATATAGACATTGACAAAAACCAAATTATTATAAATGCCAAAAAAGAAGCTGAAAATGAAGAAAATACTAAATCTTATAGAAAATCCGAATTTAGATATGGAGAATTTTCAAGAGCTGTATATTTCCCAATTGATATTGATGTTGAAAAGACGACTGCAAAACTTGAACATGGTATATTGAAAATTACAGCTCCAAAAATACAAGCAGAAAAATCACATAACAGAAA
>QAMI01000065.1 GCA_003150395.1 Candidatus Gastranaerophilales bacterium
CGTCCGGTAATTTGAGCATTAATTCCGCTTTTTTTAACATCTTTTGAAATTTTATCTATTAAAAGCTGAACAGTAGTTTCTCTTTCGGCTTTTGTCTGTGAAACAAGCTGTGCGATTTCAAAATATTTGTCAGGTTCAAGGTATCTGAGTGATAAATCTTCTAATTCGGCCTTAATTCGTCCAATCCCCAGACGATTTGCAAGAGGTGCGAAAATATCAAGAGTTTCACGTGCGATTTTTTGCTGTTTGTTCGCGGCCATAAAGTTAAGCGTTCTCATGTTATGAAGCCGGTCAGCAAGTTTGAGGAAAATAATTCTGATATCATTTGCCATTGCAATGAAAAGCCGCCTAAAATTTTCAGCCTGGCGTTCTTCTTTTGATTTAAACTGAAGTTTGCCGAGCTTTGTAACTCCCTGAACAAGAGTTAAAACATCTTCTCCAAAAAGCTCTTTGATTTCTTCGGGTTTTGTGTCCGTGTCTTCCAGAATATCATGCAAAAATGCCGCCATAAGTGTATGAGTATCAACCTTTAAATCAACAAGAATTTTTGCAACTTCAACCGGATGGATAATATATGGCTCTTCCGAAATTCGGTATTGACCTTCGTGAAGGCGTTTTGCAAACAAATACGCCTGCTCAATTTGTTTTATATCTTCTTCATCGCGGTTTTGCGCAATAAGTTTTTCTTTAATTTCACCAAAAAGCGGTTTTTCTGACATGATATAATTATAATACAGATTTTATATGGAATTTTCAAGTAAAATTGTTGAATTTCATCCATATGAGCTACTTTTGGAAAGGAAAAGCATGCTGAAATTAACAAAAGAGGGAATGACTTTAAATTTAAGAATTTCTCCGAACGCCTCAAAAAACGAAATAGTGATTGTTGACGGTACACTAAAGGTTAAAATAACTGCTCAGCCTATAGAGGGCAAGGCGAACAAAGCGCTGGTTGAATTCTTGTCTAAAAGCTTCAAAATTCCGAAAACTTCCTTTGAAATAATACGGGGTGAGACCTCCAAAGACAAAACTGTTTTAATAAAATGTAATGATGAAGAAAAGTTACAAAAACTAAAAGATTTTATTAATAATGGCAAATAAATTTTTCACAACCTTTAATAAAAATAAGAAATCGTAAGATACCGGAGTTAAATATGCAAATAAATTCAATTTCAGCACAAAATTCGAATAATAATACCAGACCGGCATTCGGCGCAAAAATTGGCACTGTATTAAAGTTTATGGTAAAAGAAGATCCGCGTCTTGAAACTTTTATGAAAAACTTTTCAAAATGGGGTGATTCAAATACTGTTGTTGATGTTTACAACGCGCAAATCGGCGGAAAAACTCAATATATGCTCCGTCTGAAAAATAATGTGCTAGATGGAACAACAGTTCCGGTGAACAAAGAAAAGCCGGAATTTATGAAGAAAAATCTTATTAATCCGTTTTTCAATCTGACAGAGCGCGATATTAATTGGGCTGAATATTCCCTGTTTAAAAGAGTAAAGGATTTTGCTAGAAGCGGCGGAAAACCTTATCTTGAACGATTATCAAATATAATAAGAAGTCATAAACAGGAAGGCATTGTTTTTGACGCAGCTTCAGCCAAGATTTTCAATGAAATATAAATTTTACAACCGAAAGGAAAAGATATGCAAATAAACAGTGTAAATAGTTTTAGTACTGGCCGTCCTGCATTCAGTGCTAGAATCCCGCAGAAATTACAGAATACAATTCTCCGTCAGGCTGTAGAAGGCGGAACAGAAGGTTTGAATAAGGCAAAGGTGCAGATTGCAAAAGTTCAAGGCTGGGGTAAATCAACCACAATTTTAGAAAGCGCATTTGATTTTTCTAATAAAACCCAATGCCTAGGTATAAGTAATTTTTCCATTTCAAAATTATACGGCGCCGGGTTGGCAAAACAAAAAAATAATATATATGATACTTTTATGTCTTTAAAGGAGCAAGATATCCTCAATGCTGAAAAACAAATCGCCTGGGAAGTTGAAAACAGCAAAATGGATTTAATTAACAGAGCCTGTCATGATACAAAGCTTATGAAAAAAATTACAGGAGAAATAAACCCGTCAGACGAAAAACTTGCAAGTGCAGTCGACAAGCTTAACGAAGAGCAGATTGTAACCCTTCGCTTCGGGCTGGATGAACCGACTAAGTTTGAACAGGGACCGACTCTGGATTTTGAATTTTAATCCTAAGACTTGAAATTAAAATTTTTTTTTGATACTCTAATATTATAGGAAAATTATGAACAACAAATTTGATTTAAAACTTCATCATCTTCATCATCATAGCAACCTGAGATAGGCTGTGGATTGATGTTTGCGCGATAATTTTTAAATCAATTCAATTCTAATAAGAAGATGGCCTTTCTCAGGATTATGAGCGTGAAAGGTTATTTTTTTGCCCGAGGCGGCAGTAGAAATTAGAATTGGAGATGTAAATAAAATGACAATTACAAACATAATATCAGCAATAGGCAATACTAGCAGCGTTTACCCTTTAATCCTTCGTGACTGCGGAGTTGAAATTCCGTCGAAGGTTTATTTGACATACAAAGAAAACAAAGATGATAAAGATGTAGCATTTCTCGCAACTCGTGAGAGAATACTGGATGAATATGCAACATCAGCAGTTTGGCTCGGAGGAATTCCGCTTGTTGAAAGACTTGTAAATAAATTTGTGATTGAGAAAAAAGGGTTTAATCCAAACGTCAACTTAAAACTCTTTAAAGAAAGTGACTGCCAGGGAGTTGATTACAATATTAAATACTTTGAAGAAAAACTTTCAAAAGGCGAAATTTCAAAAGAAGCTGTAGAAGAGGTTAAATCTGCAATTGCTGATTTGAAAAAAGTTAAAAGTAATAAAGGTGTTTATGAAAAACTTCTTTCTTCGAAATTTCTGGCTGCCACTGTAATTCCGATTGCTTTGATGGGTTTTGTAATTCCAAAACTTATATTTGGACTAACAGCAAAGACAAAGGCTGCTAAAAGAGCAAAAGCAGAACAAAAAACACAGCTTAATAATGCCGCAAAATTTTCAAATCCTCCGTTTACATCATTAAAAAGTGACGTATTTACTCCTTTGAGTTTGAAGAATTCAAAAAATCCGGCATTTACCGGAAGTTTCTCTTCAATAGTTGCAAACTTTACAACTTATGAAAAAATGGCTGCAATTGACGGCGGCTATGCAGTTGGGCGTGTTGCAACCTCTAGAAAGAAAAATGAGGCGGTCGATATTGGTTTCAAAATGCTTGGAATGATGTTTTTGAACTTTGTGGCGCCCAAATATATTGAAAAAATTCTTGACAGCGCTGCAAATAAAGCCTTAAATCTTGATGTGAAGCTTGACCCGCTTATGCTTGAAGATAAAGAACTTTTGAAAATGATTTCAGATAAAACTCTTGCTGAAAATCTTCCATCAGAAAATGACGGCAAAAGCTTACTCAAATTCATCGATGAAAATCCGAAAGCCTTGTTTACAAAATATGCTGCAAAATTTGAAAAAGTTTCACTGTTAAAAGATGGCACTCGAGATCCGCGTGCATTTGTTAATATTGAAGAGCTTGCAAAATTTAAAAAATCAATAGAGGAATTTGGAAATAAAGCGATTTCTGTGGCTGGCAAAAATGTTGATTCTGACGTAATGGCAAAACAAGTTCAAAAATTTGCAAAGAAAGCTAAAATTGTCAAATCTTTGAATATATTGACAAATGTTGGTTTGAGCAGTTTTCTTCTCGCATATTGCCTTCCAAAAGTTCAATATGCATTCCGCGAGTGGTATACGGGTTCAAAACTTGAACCCGGAATTGTGGATTAATTACAACCGGCATGCAAAACTTTCTCACTTGCAAGAACGTGAAAAATGTTTTATAATAAAAGTGCAATATAAATTAAAGGAGCTGAAAATATGAATATAACTGGATTTAACGGGGGGGGGGGCGCCCGCAAAACAAGCTCCTAAAGGGTTTTGTAAATGTTTTTGGCAATAACGCCGCTGCTTTTACCATGTCAGAAGTTTTAATAACTCTCGGCATAATCGGTATCATAGCAGCCATGACATTGCCAAGCATAATTGGCAAATATCAGTTCAAAACTTATGAAGTTGGTTTAAAAAAGCAGTATTCGCTTATTCAAAATGCGATTAATCTGGGTGTCAACGACGAAGGTTATCAATACTGTTATTCGTACTATCCGATAGGTTCGGGGGCATATCAAGAAGAGAAGAGTGACTGCGATGCTCTACAAAAATACCTTATATCTGCCTTAAAATTAAAGTCCTTTAATGGAAACTTAAAACAAAAATATGCACAAGTTAATGTAGTAAAAACAGAAGGCGGAAAGAGCACTAATTGGGGTTGCAGTTATGATAATACAATAAAGAATGCTAAATATTATCTATCAAATGATGGGGCCATATTTGCATTTTTTACACAGAGAATTATTGTCGACGTAAACGGTGAAAAAGCTCCAAATCGCTGGGGATATGATGTATTTTTCATGGGCTTATCTAACCATAACGATTACAACAGTCCGAGTCCTAAAATTCTTTTGACAGATGAATTTTGTTCAATAATAGAAAAAGGCGGACGCTTCCCGCGCACAATCTTAAGAAATCAAGAGGTTGACTCTGATACAAATATATATTGGTAAATAAAATGTGAAATTTCATGTTTATAGTATAATGTTATTGATGAATTTAGATAGTGCGATAGATACATTTTTATCACCAATAGCCGATAAAATTTCAGGGATAATCTTTTGCTCCGTTAATATTAACGGGGTGGAAGTTCAGCTGCTTGTTGCGCTTTTAATGGCTGCTGCTCTTTATTTTACATTTAGAACCGGTTTTATCGGAATTTGGGGCTTTAAACACGCTATAAAACTCATTACAAAAAATTATGAACATAAGGATACTATCCAACGTAAGAAAAAAGGAGAAGTTTCATCCTTTCAGGCATTGACGGCAACCATCTCTGCTTCTGCTGGAATTGGCAATGTAGCTGGTTCTGCGGCTGCTGTTTCAATTGGCGGACCGGGTGTAATTTTTTGGATGATTATTGCAGGGCTCTTTTCAATGGCGCTTAAGTTCGCAGAAGTTCTATTGGGCTTGAAGTTCCGGCAGGTAAACCCTGATGGAACAGTTGATGGTGGTCCGATGTATTATATTCAAAACGGACTTAAAAATCATAAGGTTTTCGGAAAATTCGCCCCTCATCTTTCAAAAATTTATGCACTTTGCTGTATTTTTGCAATGATTGGCGGCTGGAATCTTTTCCAGATTAATGCTATGACAACCCAAATTACAGAAGTTACCGGCGGAGAAAATAGTTTTTTTGCAGACCAAAGCTGGCTTCTGGGCCTGATTGTTGCTGTCATTACTTATGTTACGATTATTGGCGGAATTAAAGCAATCGGAAAATTTACCTCAAAAGTAACGCCCGTTATGTGCACGTTGTATGTTTTAACGGCTTTTACTGTTTGCATTTTTAATATTCATCACCTTCCGCACACAATTGCATTGATTATTAAAGAAGCTTTCAAACCTCAGGCTATTTCAGGTGGAATGTTCGCTTGCATGCTCTGGGGATTTAGACGCGCAATGTTTGCTAACGAATCAGGGCTGGGAACTGCTCCGATTGCGTTTTCGGCTGTCAAAACCAGCAAACCGGTAGTTCAGGCGTTTATTGCCATGCTCCAGCCATTTGTTGATACTGTAATTGTCGGAAGTGCAACGGCTTTTGTAATCGTGGTTTCAGGAGTTTATCTAAACAGCAGCGGCTTGGCCGGAATTGAACTGACTTCAAAAGCTTTTGGTTCTGTTTGTCCGTTCTTCCCTATATTATTAACATTTATGGCAAGCTGTTTTGTTTTATCAACCATGCTTTGCGGGTCTTATTACGGAATTAAAAGCTGGAACTTCCTTTTCGGTAATTCAAAATGGACAACAAGAACTTTTCAGATTATATACTGTCTTTTCATAGTAATCGGCTCTGCAATGAACTTTAAAAGTATAATCAACCTTTCGGATGCATTTACTTTGTTTTTGGCAGTTCCGAATTTATTTGCAGTTTTCATACTTTCGGAGGTTGTCATGAAGGATTTGAAAAGATATTGTAAGAAATATAACGTAGGTTTATTCAAAAATAACACATATAAACAAGGAGAGAGAGAAAATGAAAGAACAATGTCTGGAAATTGTGAGACAAAAGTGTAACGGCTGTAAAGGCTGCGCATTAGCAAACGCCCGCAAAAATATAGTTTTCGGTTCCGGAAACGCAAATACTGCAAAAGTCGTTTTTATTGGTGAAGCCCCCGGAGAAATGGAAGATGAAAGCGGAATGCCGTTTGTAGGCCGTGCTGGTCAGCTTTTGGATGAATTTTTGACAAATGCCGGAATTTCCAGAGATGAAGATATATATATTACTAACACTGTAAAGTGCAGACCTCCTGAAAACAGAGTTCCGACTGAGGAAGAAAAAGCCGCTTGCCGCAAATTCTTAAACGCTCAAATCGACGTTATTAAACCGCGCGCAATTGTTCTTTGCGGTGCAACTGCGTTGAAATCATTTATTGAACTTGATAAAAAGACAACTATTTCAAAAGTTCGCGGTCAGTGGATGACAATTAATGTTGATGGCGTGGATTATCCGGCAATGACAATTTTCCATCCTTCATACCTTTTAAGAAACCACTCTTTAGAAGAAAACGCTCCAAGAACTCTTATGGCAAGAGATTTGCGAGAAATCAAAAACACTTACCTTAATGATGTTCAACGTTTCAAAAATGTTGTAACAGAGGCTTCTGAAAATAGAGAACTCGCTTTTGTATAATGTAAGACTTTTTTACAAAATACCCCGCTACTATAGGACGGGGTATTTTTTGTTTGACTTAAACCTGTGAGAATAATATAATCATCCTATGGCAAAGCTTAAATCAAAATGGATATGCTCCGAATGCGGTTATGAAACCGCCGGTTATCTCGGCAAATGCCCCGAATGCGGAAGCTGGGGAACTTTAGTTGAAGAAGTTCAGTTCAGCGCTAAATTGCCAAACGCATCCGCTAATGAATTTATTAATACAGAAAAACCTAAACTTCTTAAAGAAATTAAAGTTGATGAAAGTGTCCGTGTAAGCACAAATATTTCTGAATTTGACAGAATTTTGGGCGGCGGTTTTGTACAAGGTTCACTTGTTTTGCTTGCCGGTGACCCAGGGATAGGAAAATCAACAATTACACTTCAAACCTGCGGCGAGCTTTGCAAAAATAACAAAAAAGTTTTATATATCTCAGCCGAAGAAAGTGCAAATCAGCTTAAACTCCGTGCTGACAGACTTCAAATAAATTCTGACAATCTTTATATTTATCCGCAGACAAACATGGAAAATATAAAGACGCAAATTGAAGAAATTATGCCGGATTTTGTTGTAGTTGACAGTATTCAGGCAATTTATTCAAATAATGTTGCAAGCACGGCCGGAAGTGTTTCACAAATTCGTGAATGCTGTAATATGTTAATGCATATTGCGAAAAGTAAAAATATCACAACGATTGTGATCGGACACGTTACTAAAGATGGCAACATTGCAGGTCCAAAGGTGCTTGAGCACATGGTTGACACTGTTATTTATTTTGAAGGCGACAAGTACAAATCTTACAGAATGCTGCGTTCTATGAAAAACCGTTTTGGCAACACATCAGAAGTTGGGATTTTTGAGATGCATTCTACAGGGCTTAAAGAAGTGAAAAATCCTAACGAACTTTTTCTTAACGAACGCTCTCAAGGTGCAGCGCCAGGAAGTGCAATTATTGTAACAAATGAAGGTACGCGGCCGCTTTTGGTTGAAATTCAGGCGCTTGTCGGTACAACTCCATACCCGACACCGCGCAGAGTTACTAACGGTGTTGACTTAAGCCGTCTTCATCAGATTTTGGCTGTTCTTGAAAAGCGCGTTGGTTTGAACCTTTCAAAACAGGATGTTTATGTAAATGTTATGGGCGGAATTGAAGTTGATGAACCGAGTGCAGATTTAGGAATTGCTATTGCAGTTGCAACTTGTGCGCGTGATGTTGTCGTTGACAGTCAGACTGTGATAATTGGTGAAATCGGCCTTTCTGGTGAAATCCATCCTGTTAACAATATTGAAAAACGCCTCAACGAAGCCGTAACATCAGGTTTTAAAAAGGCAATAATTCCATTTTCAAACGATGTGCCGCCTGATGTAAAGAAAATTCAGATAGTAAAAGTTAAGCGTTTGATTGATGCAATTGCGGCATGTGTTTCGCCGCAGTAGGGTTGTTTGTAGGTGTGAATAAGTGAATAAGTGCTTATAATTCACTTCGCTGAATTATATATTTGTGCGTCAGCACCGATAAGAACTTATTCACTTTCTTTAACTTTCTCAACGCCCCTTGCATCTCTCACAATAAACGGCCTTACAAATGCCCAGGTTCCGTACATAGATGAAAGAAGTCCGGCAGCCATTGTCCCTTTGAAAAGTTTCGGAAATTTTGTTTTGTTCGTAATTCCGGCCAGTGTTACAAGCGTTGTACCTGCCATAATCCCCAGATAACCTTTAAAAATTGTTCTCGGAACAACTATTGTGTCGGTCATGTCAGAAGAATTTCGTGTGTTTTCGTGAATTCTGTCAAGAAAACTTTTGTTTGAATTTGTGAAAGAGGAATAATTTGGTATCGTTTGTATTTTCATTAATTTCCCTAATCTTTGTCAGGTATATACTCAAAGATATCCTGAATTCTACAATTCAAAGCATAACATAGTTTATTTATTGTTTCAAGCTTAATTGATAGGGCCTTATATACAACTTTACACAAGAAATATTAAATTACTGTCATGCGAGGCCGGTTAAGCCGAAGAATCATTGTATAAGTTTCAGGGGATCCTTCGCGAGCATTTGAAGTTTCCTTTAGTTTTGTAGACCGTGCTCAGGATGACATGGGAATGCTAACGTCATTCTGAGGCTTAAGCCGAAGAATCTCAAAGTTTATGCGATACTTGCTTGCATTGTAGGCGAGTTAGCGAGCCGTACAAGGCAGGATGCCCTTGTTACGCTTCCGCTCTTAGTATGACAATGTTTCGGCTAAATTCAGTGTAAAGTTGTATATAAGGCCCAATTGATTCAGATACCTAAAAATAAGGCTTATCTTTATTGTAATGACTTGAGCAGGGCAGGCAAAACAAAATGTAAATAATTAACCTTTTCTTAACATTTCAAACGACCTAAACCTATTGATTAGTTTTTTTGTTGATGGTATAAAAAACATGTTATAAGTTTACACAATAAGAAGGAGTAAATACTTATGGGTAAAACAAAAGTTGCAATTAACGGCTTCGGCAGAATCGGCCGTAACACATTAAGAGCCGCTATCAGAGAAGGTATTTTTGATGAATTGGATTACGTAGCAATCAACGACCCTGGTTTAACACCGGCAAACGCTGCTCACGTTTTCAAATATGATTCAGTTATGGGTAAATTCGACGGAACTGTTGAAGTTGCTGAAGACGGACTTATCATCAACGGTCACAAAATCAAATTCTTTGCAGAAAAAGATCCTGCAAATCTTCCTTGGAAAGACCTTGGTGTTGAAGTTGTTATTGAATCAACAGGCTTCTACACAGATGCTACAAAAGCTCATGCTCACATCGATGCAGGTGCTAAAAAAGTTATCATTTCAGCTCCGGCTAAAAATGAAGACAAAACTATCGTTCTTGGCGTTAACGAAAATGAATACGATCCGGCAAAACACAATGTTATTTCAATGGCATCTTGCACAACAAACTGCTTAGCTCCAGTTGCTAAAGTTTTGGATGAAAAATTCGGTATTGTTAAAGGTTTGATGACAACAGTTCACTCTTACACAGGTGACCAAAGAATTCTTGACGCAGGCCACAAAGATCCTCGCAGAGCTCGTGCAGGCGCTTTGAACATCGTTCCTACAACTACAGGTGCTGCTAAAGCTGTTGCTTTGGTTCTTCCTCAATTGAAAGGCAAATTAAACGGTTTTGCTATGAGAGTTCCTACTCCGGATGTTTCAGTTGTTGACGTTGTTGTTGAAACTGAAAAACCGGTTACTGCAGAAGCTGTTAATGCTGCTTTAAAAGAAGCTGCTGATGGAAAAATCCTTTGCTACTCTGAAGAACCGCTTGTTTCTTCTGACTACATCGGAACATCACAATCTTCAACAGTTGACGCTGCTTTGACAATGACAATGGGCGACAACATGGTTAAAGTTGTTTCTTGGTACGACAACGAAATGGGTTACTCAACTCGTTTGGCTGAAACTACAAGATTAGTTGCTTCTAAATTATAATTTAAAATTTAGTTTGTGATAACGATAAAGACAAGTCGGAAGAAATTCTGACTTGTCTTTTGTTTGTTACTGAATACAGTTTAATAAAATAACTACCAAAGCCAAGGATAATCTTTTGCCATTTCCCAGTTATCCAGCATAATTAATTGACCGCACGTATAAGAGTTATTTTTGCACCTCTGCAGCTCCACAGCTCTATTGTAATTTTTGCTTCCATCATGTGAGGCATAAAATCCAAATTTCCCGTCTGTTAATCCTATTCTGAATGCAAATATATCTTTCCCTGCTTCGTTAGGCCTTTGCAATCCGTTTACATCAGCCCAAATCATTATTCCAATAATTCTGTCATCTCTATCTTCTTCTGTGCCATAATTATGTGTCGCTATGCTAACCTGTAGAATTGTCCCGTCATTAAGTGCAAGCATTTGCCCGTCTCTATTTAAATTTTGTTCATTTGACCAGTCTGAAAATATTTTAATATATTTATAGCCGTAATCTTTCCAAGCGGCATATTTAGTCTCTTTAATTTTTGCAAGATAAGGTACAAGATAAAATTTCACGAATTTTTCTGTAATAATTCTATAATTATCTATAGACTCATTGTACCCGCTAAGTTCCCAACCGGACGGGTCTCCAAAATCAGCTTTCGAACGTTCAAATGCTTGTGATAATACTGAGTATGTACGTTTTAAACGTAGAACAACAACTTTTCTCCGATAACTTGCGATTATAGATGGCAATGTCATTGCGGCAATAATTCCAATAATTCCTAAAGTTATAAGAACTTCGGCTAGCGTAAATGCTCTATTTTTATTCTTCATATCTCAATCCTTAAAATGATTTATTATATCACTATTATGTATTATTTTGTCATATTTGTCAATAATATCTGATTTTCAAAATCATCATAACTTTTTTATATAAGGTATATGATTTTGTCTAAAGGAGTTAGAAATGCAGAGTGTTAAGGATTTATTTGGCAAAAGAATAAGAGAATTGAGAAAAGCGCGAAATTTAACTCAAGAACAACTGGCTGAGCTTGTTGATATTGACACGAGAAATATTATCAAAATTGAAAACTCCGAAACCTTTCCGCGTGTAAAAACTCTTGATAAGCTTCTTGATGTATTTCAAATTTCAGCATCAGAAATATTTCAAACTGCGCATCTGGAAAATTCCGACCTCCTTCGAAAAAAGATTTTTCAAAAGCTGGAGGAAGACGAGGAACTTACAAAATTAATTTATAAAATGTTATTTTAATTTAGCTTAATATTGTTTTTTATTTTAAGTATAAGATTATGAAAGTGTTATAATATTTATTCTGCCTCTCTGAAAAAATTAGACTTTAGGTTTACCTATACGCGGAATATATTTTAGTAATAATATTTTAAGATATAAATAAGGAGAAAATTTATGTATATTTTAAAAATTATTACATTTGTTTTGGTTATAATAGGCGCTTTGAACTGGGGTTTGGTTGGTGCTTTCAATATTGATTTAGTGCAATTGATATTTGGTGAAATGACTGTGCTCTCAAGAATTGTTTATATTCTTGTCGGAATTTCAGCAGTTATTTTTGCAATATTGGAGTACAAGCATCTTATAGACGATAAATCAAATAAAACAGACCTTTATTAATATTGGTCTGTTTTATAAAAGATGTTATGCAGAGAGTGAATTTAGAAATTCTTTATTTTGCTTCAAGGTATTTTCCGTTGCAAGGATTGAGTAAACCGGTTTGCCTTTAAAAATGTAGTTTGCTGCATTCTGAATGTCTTCCGGTGTAATTTCATTAATCATTTCTAGTATTATATTTTCCTGATTAATTCCGTATGGTGAAATCAGTCCGTATTCAAGTGATTTGTTTTTGCCGGCGTTAGTTTCATTGGAATTTAAAATCCTGTTGCGAAGTGTTAATTTTGCATTCTGCAATTCGTCTTGCGAAACTTTTTCTGACTTCATTTTTTCTATATGTTTGTTGAACCCTTCAATTGATTTTTTTACATTGTCATAACTAATTTCATTTGTATCAAGGTTTTCCGTAGTTGTTCCGATATCAAGCGAAATTGTTCCAATATCATTTAACAGGGATATATTAGAGTGAACAGAATACGCAAGATGCTGCTTTTCGCGTAAATCATTAAACAATCTTGAGGACGGTCCCCCGCCAAGAATTATGTTTAACAGATTTAGCGTAATCTCGTCCTTCAAGTTTTGGTTAACTTTAAATTTGTATGCTTCGATAATTTGAGCCTGAGGTTTTGCATGAATATCTGTCAATACTTTTGGTTTTTCAATCTCTGTGTAGATTTCCTGCAGGCTTGAATTCTTTTCTGCAACTTTTGGCAGTTCTGCAATTTCATTGAAAACCAGTTGTTTTAATTCCGGTTTTTTCGAAAACGGCGCAGAAACAACAATATTTGCCTGACTGTTTTCCATAATGTACTTGTAGAGGTTTTTAACATCGTCAAGCGTAACAGTATCTATTGAATTTAAAATTTCTTCTTTTGTGTAGCCGTTTGGAAGTCCTTTAAAGATTTCTGCTGCAAGTTTATCTTGGGCATCTTTTTCTGAAGTTGCAATTTCGTCGCGTAGTTCACTTTTCATTTTTGATAAAGTTTCTTCCGTAAATCTTGGAGCCTGCAGAACTTCTTTTGCTGCTTTCAAAGCTTGCTGCATATCATCAGCGTAAAAATAGCTTGATTTAATTTTTAAATCCTTGTCGCCTGCTGCAAAAAGAAAATCAAGAGCGAGTTTGTCCAGTTTTGTTTGATATTCCTGTTCGTTTTTGTCTATGGTTCCGGAATTTAGAATTTTAAATAACAAATTTGCCGCGGCAGGTTTTGTATTCGGGGGATATTCGGGTGCTGTGTATAAAATGTCAAACACCGCATTATTATTTTTTGTATCATGTAAAACCACTGCGAAATTATTATCAAGTTTGTATTCTTTAACCGCATCCATGTTGATTGCACGTTTTTGGACTTGCGAGCCGGTGAAAGAAATCTTTGCAGCGTTATCATGGTTTGCCTTAATGCTTTCAGGAGTTGCGCTTGCCGGATGTACAACTGTTAAAGAGGCTTTGTTCAAATCCAGATATTTTTTTGCGGCTTCTGATATGTCTTGCGGCGTAATTTCTTTTACTATTTTTTCAAAGTCTGTCAGCAGGTTCAGGTCGTTATCCTGAAAGGCTCCGCCAACAAGCGCGTTTGTGTAAGCCGATTGTTCATAAAGATTTGAATAATCTTTGAGCATTCGTTTCTTTACAACATTAAGCTCTTCATCTGTCGGGTTTGTGGCGGCAAGTTTTAAGATTTCAGAGTAGATTGTTTTAATTATTTTTTCGGAATTTTCTTCCGTTCCTTCTGCAATCATAAGAATTGCGCGGCCGTCATTCGGTTTTGTACTTATTCTTTCAAGTTCGGTTATTGCACTGCTGTTGTAATCTTTTAACTTTTTGTCAATTCTGGATGTTTTCGACATTGTAAGAATTTGTGATAAAGCCTGGGTTAGAATTTTCTCTTTTGCGTCATTATTTTTAGGGCCGTTAAACGAAAGAATTACGGAGGTTGCGGTTGCTTTATCCGAAATTATATCTTCGCGGACTGGTTTGTCAATCGGTTTTAATTCCTCAAAATGACGTAAAGATGGCGGACGTTTGGTTGATGTGAAATATTTTGACATCAGCTTCATTGTTTGTTCCGGCTCAACTTCGCCGGTGATAACAGTTACCATATTTGCCGGATAATAGTTTTGATTAAAATAGTCAACGACGTCTTCGCGGGTTATGTTTGTAATGTTGAATGTTGTTCCGCCAATCATATCAAGAGATTTTGTATCAATCTGATAAAGGTTTTTGAGGGATTTGTTAATTCCGATATTAAGCGGGTCTGCTGTAATCATATTTATTTCGGAATTTACAATACCTTTTTCTTTTTCAAGCATATTTGCTGCAAAGCGCGGTGTTTCAAGCATTGACGCATGAAGTTTAATTTTTTCTTCCAAATCTGTTTTATTTAAAAGGTTTGAACTGATAAAGTAATTTGTTTCTGAAAATCCGGTGGAGGCATTTGTAGAAGCGCCCATTTTGTCCACGCGTTTGAAAAATTCACCTGCCTCAAGTCCGTCTGAACCATTAAAAAGATTGTGTTCTATAAAGTGCGAAATGCCGCGAACTTTGTCATTTTCGTTCATTGAACCCGTATTGACATAAGTTTTTAATACGGTTTTACCTTCTTTTGGTATAATAACGACCCTCTGTCCATTTGCAAGTTTATACAACCTTGCATTTGTGTCAAACGGAAGTTTTATGTCACTGATTTTTTGATAAGCAATAGGGGTTTTAACAGAAAAATCAGGCGTTACTGTCTGCATTGTTGTTTCAGACTTTGTTTGATATTCTCCGCCTTTGAAGTTTTGAACTTTTTTATATTGTTCTGAATTGTTTGTTTTTGTTGTTTTAAAGTCCGGATTAATTCTTATCATATATCTACCCATTCTACGTATATAATATTAAAAACATAAACATTTTAAAAATTGCGTCCGTATATGAGTTTTTGCATAAAAAAGGCGCCGCTTGCGGCGCCTTGAATTCTATTTGTTTTCAGGAGCTTCAACTGCTTCCGGCTGATTTTTATCTTCTGTTTTTTGTTCTGTTTCAGAAGTTGTTTTTTCCGGTTTACCCGTTTTGTTTACAAGCTTTAAGTCATAAACTCTTAATGCAAAGTATGGAAGTTTTTTGTCGCGTTCTTGCAGAAATAACACAAAGGTGTCATCTAAATAAAAATAACGCGGGGCTACTTCTTCAACAGGTTCAAGTGAGCATCTCATAGTTGCAATTGCCGCTTCGCTCTTAAGTTTAACTCCTTCGCGGTTCATTTTGAAATCAACAGTTTGTAAAGCATCTGAAATTTTCATTTCAGTACCTTCGATTTGTTTTCCGGTAAGTTCAGGGTATCCTTGTAATTTATACAGATTTACATCCGGAACTCTAAGCTGGTCTTTTTCTTTGAAGTCATGCCAGCCCATATATCCGGCTTTTTTTACGTGCATATCACTGTATAATTTATCAAAAGTTTTGTTATCATCTGTTCTGTAAAGATAAACAATATCTTTTCCCTGAGTTTCAAGAGCTACCGCAAAGTCATCAGATGAGTTGTAAAATAATACATTAACGGTTTTATCAAGTTCTTTATCCGAATCATCATTTATTCCGAAATAGTTAACTTTTCCTCTGAATTTACCGAATCTTGAGGGTTCAAGCTTGTCAAAAGGTGCTGCAAATTTGAAATCTTTTTTCAACATTGTATAGACTAAATACTTATCAGGAGCTGGAGACCAATCAAGCATATCAAGAATGTCGCTTGTTTCGTTAAATTTTTCTTTTATGCCGGTTTCAATCTCCTGTTTTAATTCAGGGGATATTGCTCCGTAAGTTTTATAGTAAGTGTTTTCGCTGAGCATGTCAGCTTTGAATCTTTGTTTGTTAAGTTCTTTTACTGTAACATTCTTTTCATCTCCGACTAATTTAATCGGACCTTTTACAATGTTATTTTGCAAGTCATTCCAAACAATTTGGAAAGTTCCGACCCAGGCTCTGTTTTGCTGGGCAGTTTCGGACTTCAATGTCGGAACAAGAACAAATTCGGAATTAAGGCTTTTCTTCCCAAATCCGAATGCAGAGGCTGTCGTTGCACATAATATGGTTATGGCAAGTGCTGCAAGTATTTTTTTCATATTCTCTCCTTTTCATAAATGCCTTTTCTTATTGTCGAAAGGCTTCTAGTCTAAATTCAAATACCTGAAAAAACTTTTTACCTTTCCTGCTGCATCTTTTGTGTGCGGAAGGTTTGGTTCTTTGTAGTATTTTTCATAATTTCTTATTATATTATCCGGCAAATCTTCACCGGATTCAAGTATTTGTGAAATCATTTCCAAATATTCATCCTGCTCTTCTTTATATAGAATATCGCGGCGCCGCAAATCCTCATCCGCTTCAAAATGTACGAGCGCATGAAAAGCCGCCTGAATACTTTTATCTTTTGAGTCTGGCGGAAAATTTAAAAGAGCTTCTCTTACCGGAATAAATCCTATTAAAGCTTTTCTGACAAGCTCTGCAACCAGAAGTCTTTCCTGAAGATTCCCGCTCATTAGACCAGCATTTCACTGCATTCTTTTTCTATAAAGCGCAGCATTTTAATTTTGTCATTGTCAAAAAATTGCTCGGAAACGGTATTTATAGCTTCAATAGCCATTTCTCGTTTATTCATAGCCGCGCGATAGAAAAACTTTTTACCAACCTTGTATCTTACTAAGATACTTTTTAAAGTTAATCTGTCCATAACTGTTTTGATTGTAGTGTATGCTCTTTCAACCCCGTTTGCAGACAGGCTGTCGACAACATCCTGAATTGAAATGTCACGTTCTTCACATTCGGCAGTAAGTGTCCAAATTGTATTTAAAATATCAATTTCTAATTTGCCGCAAGCCATAATTTTTCCTCACATTTCTATATTCCTATTTAATTACTAATATTGTAACATAAAATATTTCTTTTTCAATCTATTACCAAAATCTTTACATAAATTATATTTCATCAAATAAATCGGTTTCTTTTTTGAAATTGGTTTTTTGTTTTCGTTTTTTTAAATTTTTTTTCTTTGTTTTGTCTGAAACCTTTCTGTATGCGTTGTCAATCGAAATTTTTGCAACCGGACGACCGCTTCGTCTGTCAAAAAATGTCAGCCAAAAGTTTCTGTTTATATTATCTACGGTAAAAGAGATTTTCCCAACCACTTTATCTCCGGGGCTTATATGCTTAAACATAAGTTTTGTGTCACCGAAAATTGAGGGTCTGAAAACCTTGTTGTAATCATTTATAAGTGCCATATCCAAACCTGAAAATGTTTTATCTGAAAGATTTGATATCAAGACTGTGATTGTGATTGTGTTTAATTCTCCAAACGGGTCTTCTTCATGTTCAATATTGTTAATGTTGATTTCAAGGCCGGGATAAAGCAGTTCATGTTGCATAAGCGCAGTGTCTTTGTAAACCGGAAGAGGTACGGTGGTGTTTATTTTGACACGGATTTCATCTCCGGGAGCAATTAAAACTTCACTGCCTTTTCTATAAAGCGCCATTCCAAGTCCTATTGCACCGCCGACAGCTGCTCCGCCTGCAAGGGTGTAACCGTGAGAGGCAATTGCAGCTTCAAGCCCAAGCAGGTTAAGCGCTGCGAGTCCGCCTGCAGCTCCTCCGGCAACTGTGTATCCGACATCTTGTGCAATAATTTTTGTTGTTTCTGCTACAGGATGAAGTTTTGTAGACATTTTGCCTTCAATCGGAATTTCGCGGCCGTCGGGAGTTATAAGATAATCAAAATCAAGTTCAAGCCAGGCTGAACGGCCTAACCGTTTTGCATCGCCTGTTTGTGAAATTTTGCCATGAGCAATTGTTCCTTTGGGAATTATTACGCCTTTGTCGCCATAAACCTCATTTGTAACTTCAGCGAAAAATTCATCGCCTTCCATATTAATGCTTCCATCAAGAACCTGTGAAACCGTCATATGGATAACATCTTTGCGTTCAAGATGCTCTATTTCTCCGGTAAATAACTCCTGTTCCGTTTTATTGTATTGATCGCTGTATTCGGCATGCCCTTCAAACACGGGGGAAGCCAGTACTGATGTATTTAACATAAATGTGCTTATTAATAAAACGGATAAAAACTTTTTCATATAAATATTATACTACGCTATTAAAACTATAACAAATTTCCATCATTTATGATAATATAAAAATACATTATAGGAAAAAAGCGAGGATTTTATGAATTTTAAACGCTGGTACGATATTGATGTTACAATGAGCAGAGCTGTGGCTCTGTGGGAAGGTGCTGAGGAAAATTTACAGACTGTTTGTGCTGATTACGTAATTGATAAACTTAAGGACATGGATTTTGAAATGTCGCTTGATGAACAGTATAATTACATAATGCGCCGCTGGTATGATAAAAATATTAGGGTTTCCCACGCAATGGAATACCTAAAACATGCGCCGGAAGAAATTCAACGCCAGCTTGCGCTTGATATTATTGAATATATTGAACAAAACTCAGAAGATAAAAAGTAAATTATCTTAACATATAGCCATGTTTTGGCATTTCATATTAAACTAAAACTATGAGTGATGAAATTAATCGTAATGTAATAGATATATTTTCTCAGCATAAAAAATCGCCTTCCACAAATAGTGAAAAGGTTAAGTATTATGCGGGTTTTAATTATGTAAAGCTTACTAAAGACAATAACGGCAACAAATTTAATTCAGAACATCTTTTGAAGTATTCTAAAGCGTGCCATTATATTGTCAGAGTAATGCGCGAGGTTAACGGCGAAATAGTTTTATATAATTATGATGTTCCAAACGATGAACTTTTCAGGTTCATGAAATCTTTTGAAGAAAACACGCTTGACGGTACGATTATTGAAATTGAAAAATATATTCCCGACGGTTTGGCCTAAAATAAAGTTTTCGATGGAGTAAATATAAATAGCGGAAAATATTATGGATTGTTTTTTTAGAAAATATCATGAAAGTTTATATAATTGTACAAAACCTTACCAGTATGTTGGCGGAGAATTTCTCTCTTACAACAAACCTTTTGACGAGGCAGAACTTCGCATTGCGTTCGCTTTTCCCGATAAATACGAAATCGGCATAAGCAATTTAGGGTTAAGAGTTTTGTACGAGCAGGTAAACAAACAGCCCGGATTTATGGCCGATAGAGTTTATGCGCCGGAAGCGGATTTTCAACCCGAACTGCTCTACGCGCTTGAAAGCAAACGCCCGATAAAAGATTTTGATGCTGTTGGCTTTTCAATCCAGTATGAACTTGCGTATCCGACTATTTTGAAAATGCTTGAGATGGCGGGAATTCCATATAAGAATTCAGAAAGAAGTGATGATGACCCAATTATTCTTGCAGGCGGTCCTTGTGCTTACAATCCTTTGCCGGTTGCAGATTTTATTGACGGATTTTTAATCGGCGACGGTGAAGACAGTATTCTGGAAGTTTGTGAAGTATTGGTAGCAACTAAAGGCTTGCCGCGCACAGAAAGAATTAAAAAACTTTCTGAAATAGAAGGCGTCTGGTGTCCGGATTACTCTAAGAATGTTACAAAACGCATTGCACAATTAAAATACGAAACTGCTCTGAAAACTTATCCGATACCATTTTCGTCATCAGTGCATGACCGCGCTATTGTGGAAATCCGGCGTGGCTGCGGCAGAATGTGTCG
Organism: Candidatus Gastranaerophilales bacterium; assembly: GCA_003150395.1. Lineage (GTDB taxonomy): Bacteria > Cyanobacteriota > Vampirovibrionia > Gastranaerophilales > Gastranaerophilaceae > Scatenecus. The sequence continues at coordinate 19,654 of QAMI01000065.1, forward strand.
TTTTTGCCAGCCCGGGCATGTAAACCTTCCAATAAGAGAAAGAAGCGCTGAAGATATTATAAAAATAGCGAAAGAGCTTGTTAAAAATACTGGGTATGACGAATATTCACTGCTTTCACTTTCTTCAAATGATTACTCAAATATAAACGAAGTCATAAAAGAACTAGCGGTTGATTTTAATGAGAAAAAAGTTTCCGTATCATTACCGAGCCAGCGTATTGACGGATTTAACCTTGAACTCGCAAATCTTGTTCAAAGCGTTCGAAAATCCACAATGACACTTGCGCCCGAAGCCGGTTCACAGCGGCTTCGCGATGTAATCAAGAAAAACATCACTGAAGAACAAATCTTAAATGCAGTTTTAACGCTTTATGAACATGGCTGGTCAAGGGTTAAGTTTTATTTTATCTGCGGGCTTCCAACTGAAACTCTTGAAGATATGGACGAGATGGCTGAGCTTTTAAGACGGATTAAATACCGCGCAAAGCTTATCAAAAAAGAAAAAGATTTGAAACACGGACTTGATATAACCTGCACGCTTTCTATTTTTGTACCGAAGCCGTTTACGCCGTTCCAGTGGCACGGCCAGATGAATTTGGATAAAGTTACGGAGCATATTCACTATCTGAAAGACAAAATTGCGAATTTGAAAGGTGTTAAGGTCAATTATCATGACAAATTCGTATCCAGAATAGAAGCAGCGCTGACGCGCGGCGACAGAAGTCTTTGTAATTACATAGAAGCTCTTTACAAAAAAGGCTGCTATCTGGATGCATGGGGCGAATATTTTGACAAAAACATCTGGCATGAAACGGCGGAAGAATGCGGAATTTCATTGCAGGAACTTGCTGAAAAAACTTTTGAAGTCGACGCGCCGCTGCCTTGGGATTTCATTAATATCGGAGTTGACAAAGAATGGTTCGAGGAAGAGTATCGTAAAGCTTTAGCGATTACTTCCCTCGCCTCTGCGGGGAGAGGAATTGAGGGTGAGGGGTCAACCCCCCACATCGTGCCGACCTGCGAAAAGGGATGCGTAAATTGCGGTGTTTGCAAAAACTTAAAAACACACAAAGTTCTTGCCAAACCTTTTAAAGCGTCAGAAAAAGCACAAAATTTAAACTTTGAGCCTGTCGATCCTCACACTCACGAAACAGACAAACGCGAAGTCTTCAGATACCGTATTAAACTTACCAAAACTGGAATTTTAAGATATTTTTCGCACCTTGACTGGCAGAATACTTTTTTCAAAGCGCTGTCAAGAACTGATATCAATATAGCTTTTTCACAAGGGTTTAATCCGTCTATGAAGGTTTCAATGGGCGTTGCACTGCCGCTTTTTGCACAAAGCGTCTGTGAGTTTGTTGATATTGAAATTTACGATAATCTCACGCCGGAACAACTCAAACTAAAGTTGGAAAAAGTTCTTCCAAAAGGGGCTGAAATAATAAGTATTGTAAAAATTGAAAAATCAGCAAAATCAATTGATACAACGGTTTGCTGGGCAGAATATGAAGTAAAGATTTTTAATAATTCTCTTTACGATTTTGAAGATTTGAAGTATAATACGAACAGAGTTTTAACTTCTCCTGAAATTTTTATCGAGAAGAAAAACAAAAAAGGTTTAATTAAAAAAGTAGACATCAAACAGTGCATAAAATCATATAGATTTGCAGATGAAAGTCTATTCATAGTATTAAAAACCGGTCAGAACCTTGAAGGCGGAATTCCGTCTCTGAGAGCAGACACCTTGATGGAGCTGATTGCTCCGGGTGTAAAATTCGACATCACAAGAACAAGGTTCTTTGACGAAAAAGAGTTAGAGGTTTAAATAAAGGATTTTTTATGAACAACAAAAATACGAATCAGCCGCAGCCTAAAAAAATCGTTATTGCTGAACGCGATAATATTGCCGCGGTTTTAGAAGGTAAAAAAGTTACTGATTTTTTCATTCATAGAGGCGAAGTTCTTTTGGGCGATGTTTATCTGGCAACTGTTGATAATATTCTGCCGAGTATTGACGCGGCTTTTGTTAACGTTGGAACAGATAAAATGGGTTTCCTTCACGCGCAGGATGTTATGGGCAAAGGAAGTTTGAAAGAAAAACTTTCACCAAAACAGAAACTTATTGTGCAGGTTGTTAAAGAACCCACAGGGCACAAAGGTCCGAGGGTCACAACAGAAATTAGTCTTCCGGGCAGATTTTTAGTCTTAATGCCGAATGAGCCGGGGGTAAGCGTTTCGAAAAAAATAGAAAATTCAAAAGAACGCGCAAGATTAAAAGCAATTATGAACTTAATCAAGCCCGTCGGCGTTGGTGTAATCATTAGAACAGAAGCCGAAGGACAGTCGGAAGCTGATATTCAGGAAGATTTGGAAATTCTACTTGAAAAATGGAACAACATTATCACCGCCGCTGAAACAATGACTCCGCCTAATCTTATCTACCGTGATCAGGATTTGCTTTACAGAGTTATCCGTGAAGCCTGCACTGAAGATACTAAAGAAATCATTGTTGATACAGCTTTTGCAATGAACAGGGTTCAAAATATTTTGCAAAACTGGCACATGAACAAAAATATCGAGGTTACGTTATACAAAGGTACAGAACCTCTGCTTGTTGCTATGGATATTCATAAAGAAATTAAAGCTGCTTTGAATATCAAAGTAAATATGCCCTCAGGCGGCTATTTGTTCATTCAGCAGACAGAAGCATTGACAGTTATTGACGTTAACAGCGGCAAGTTCACAAGTTCATCAACTCAGGATGAAACTATTCTCAAAACAAATATCGAGGCAGTTCATGAAATCGCCCGCCAGCTACGTTTGCGCAACATCGGCGGTATGATTATTATCGACTTTATTGATATGCTTTCACGTGCTGACAAGCTTGCGATTATGGAAGAACTTGAAATTGCGCTTGAACCTGACAAAGCAAAACCGCAGGTCGGTCAGCTTTCAGATTTGGGGCTTGTTGAATTGACGCGCCACAGACAAGGACAAAGTTTAGCTGAAATCTTTACTAAAAGATGTCCGCATTGCCAGGGCACAGGATGTTCGGTAATTGATTTTAACTTTGCCACTCCAACCGCAGAAGGTGAATACAGAGCAAAAGCTGCTAAATTGAAACTTCCTGTAAATAACTTCAAAAAGAATAACAACAAAAACTTTAATAAAAATCAACCTCAGCAAAACCCGCAGCCGCAGGCAGAAGTTCAAGAACAGGCCGCACCTGTTGCAATTGAAGTTGAAAATCCGTCACAAAACGCAGTTCAGGAAGTTGAAAAACGTGAAAACAACAAGCGTCAGCGTAACAACAGACGTAAAAAGTTTGACAAGCAAGAACGAGAATTGACAACTGAAGTTCAGGCTGAAATTCAACAAGCAGAAGAAATCCCGACTGCTGAAACAGTTATCAAACCAATGGAAGAGATAAAACCGGTTATCGAAGAACAGGCAAAAACTGCCGAAACTCCGGTAACAGAAGTAACAGAGCCGGTTGTTGCAGAATCTGAAGGAAAGCCTGAAAAGAAGACAAAAAAAGTTCGAGGAAAAAGAAATAAAAAACAAGAACCTGTTGAAGCCGTTTCTTCTGAAGAATCTTCACAACCGCAACCTGTATCTGATGAAGCTGTTAAAGTTTCAGAGTCCGTCACTGAACAGCCTGAAGAAGCGCCTAAAAAGACAAGACGTCCAAACAGAGGGTCTTCAAAAAAAGGACGTGCGAAAAAATCAAGCGAGGAAAAAATTGAAACTCCAATTCAATAAAACAATTAGATTTATTTCATTAATCGTTTTTGCTGCCGCAATTACAATTATTGCGGCACAAAACGGTTTTTGTAACAGTGAGGCAGTAAATCAAATCCCTGCTATTGCGGAACAAACTCCAGACGCTGCAAAGCACGAGGCAATTATAAAATTTGCTATTGCAATGGCGGGGGTTATGCTATCTTCTTTTGTTATTTTTGTTGGACTCTGGATTTATAATAAATTCTTTGTTGACAAAAGCCTGTTTCCAAATAATGACAAAGATGATATTCTAAATACGCCAAAAACGGTTGATGAAGCTGTTACATTTTTTATTAAAAGGAATAAGTTATGCTAAAACCTGCTTTTGGAATGGTTTCAATGCTGCTGGCGCTTTTGATTTTAGGCGTTATGGCCGCGATGATGCTTCCGATGCTAAAAGCAACAAACGGAGCCGGTGGCAGTGGAACTTCCCTTAAGCAAGAAAGCGTTGAGCAAAAAGCAGATGAAATGATTAAAGAAATTGAACTTCGAAAGCAGCAGACAATGGATTATTACAATAATTAATAATATGTTTTTGGATTTTTCTTGTATTCACCATGTAAACGCTTAATTTCATTAAACAAAATTTCTTTATCTTCTTTGCTTATTTGTCCTACGGTTCGATACGGATATTCTCTAAGAAAAGTTTTGCCATTTTTATCCATATCATAATCATATCGAAGTTTTAAAATATCGTTAATATCATCCAAAGAAAGCTTTACTATTTGCTCGTTTTTGTCAAGTGTAAAGGATAAAACCGGACTGGTTTTTGAAATAAATCCGTTTGGATATTTTTTATCCCTAAAAATATGGTAGTGCGAATTTTCTAAAGAAAGATTTGCTTTTTGAACTTGAGCGGTTTTGTCATTTTTCAAAAGATTTATAATATATTCGACACTTTTTTCAAGAGGCGATTTTTCTTTATTCATACCGTTTTTTTCGGCTGAAGTGTTAATCTTGTCAGGAAGATAAATTTTATCATTTACGTGAAGCCCGTTCATTTTTTCAATGGTATTTAAACCATTAATTTTGGCAATCAAAAGCATATATTCTTGAACTTCTTTATTTGAAACCTTTTTACCGCCAAGCTCCTGTTTTGCCAGAGACCATAGAGATTCCCCTGATTTTAAGTTATGTTCTTTTTTCGTTTTAACTTCTGGCAGTGACGCCATAACTTCATTAATGTAGGCCTGGACGGCTGTAATTTTTTCAGACATAATATTTCCCTATACAATTTCCCAAGTAATTATATAAAGTATTTTGGCTGAAAAAAATTGCCTATTATAACTGAAATTTCAAAAAAGTTTAATTATTTTATACTTTAAGTACTTGAGAACTGAGATTTTGATGGTTATGAATTATTTCAATCATTTCTTTCATAATTTTGTTGTAAGGCGTTTCAATTCCGTGTTTTTTGCCCAATTTTACAATAGTTCCCGCAAACATATCAACTTCGGTTTTTCGTCCGGCCTCAACATCCTGAAGCATTGAGGTTTTGCCCTCAGGAAGCATTGTTTTAAGATGTTCAACGGTTTTTTCAATCATATCTTCGGTGTTGTTAACCCCTTCTGCTTTTGCTATTTGCTGAACTTCTTGCATTATGTTTACGGCAAACTCCATAAATTTTTCATTTTCAAGCATTTCACCAAAGGTCATTCTTAAAATTGCAGTGGGCTGATTTGCAGCAACATTGAGCATGAATTTCAACCAGAGCGAATATCTCATATCAATCGGAATTTTATAATTTATTCCGGCTTTATCAAAAAATACTTTTACCCTTTTAACATTTTCAGAAACAATAGAATTATCTTTGGCGCCGAAAACGATAGTGTTTACGTTGTCGTGAGTAATATTGCGGCCTTCTCTTATTGCGCTATGGCCTATGAAATAAGCAAGTAAAACCTTTTCCCATCCATAAGTTTCCGCCAAAATTTCCTCGCTTGTTACTCCATTCAACAGTGAGATAATTATGCTGTCGTCTTTCACAAAGTTTTTGATATTCCGGCAAGCCTCTTCCAGCCCGCTGAATTTTGTCGCAATAATTATTAAATCAGCTTTAAAATCTGTCTCTTCCGGTAAAACATAGTTAAAATGTAATTCATTACCGTTGAAAATTATTGGATTTTTGGTATATTTCTCCAGCCTGTATTTATCAACAAGCACCCGTAAATTCGTACTGCTAAAATTTTGGATTTTGTCGGCATAAATACTTCCGACTGCACCAATTCCACATATCAAAATGTTTTTTATATCCTTCATAGAACTATTTTACCACCACTTTAAATTCTTTATTATAATCTGAATATAAATTTAATGCGGTTAAAAGTATATTAGTCTGATAGCTGATTTTGTAAATTTTTTTTACATTTTTGCAATTTCGTATGACAAAAATACTTTATAAATACATAAGTGTAGTGAATAAGTGTGTAGGTAATGATGGGAATAGATTTTAACCCCTGTTTAAATGTGCATGGTTTAAATCTTAACGTACGTTCGCAAATAGCCTCTCCAGCTTTTGCGTCGCAGACTCCGCCTGACAAATTTGAAAGTCAAAATCCTGCAAGGTTTACTAATGAAGCTGTTCTTACAAAGCTTATAAACGCCAATCCTAAAATTATTTCAATTTTGCAAAGTGTTAACGCGCCTTGCAAATTAAACATGAAAGATTTGGAAACTTTGCTACAAAACCATTGTACAGATGTTCAAAAGATTGCGCTTGGAATTTCTGAAAATCTGCCGTTTTCACTTAAAGCCAAGGTTAATGAAAAAGCAGTGTCTGATGCGGCATATCTTCATGATATCGGAAAAGTCCTTATTCCGCCGGAAATCCTTAACAAAAACGCAAAGCTTGATGAAACTGAAACAAAAATTATGCACAAACATTCAGAACTGGGTTATGAACTTTTGAAAAACACAAACCTTGACAAAACAACACTTAATCTAATCCGCAATCATCATCAAAATGCTAAGAAAAATGGTTATCCGTTTGTAAATAATGATTTCCGTGCGGATTTGAATTTGCAGATTTTGACGATGGCTGATAAATATTCAGCTCTGACTGAAAAACGTTCATATAAAGATGCTTTCACTCCCCAAGAAGCTCTGACAATAATTTATCAGGACGTCAAAGACGGCAAGCTTCATCCGTTTATTTTCAAAGCGCTTGTAAACTACGCTAACAGCCGGCAGCAGGTTGAAGCTGCATAATTTATCTAAAAATAGTTTGTTCTCTGTCAGGGCCGACGCTTACAATTGAAACAGGAACTCCCAGAAGTTCTTCAAGCCTTTCAAGATACTTTCTGCAATTTTCGGGAAGCTTTTCATATTCACGAATGCCTGAAATATCAGATTTCCAGCCCTGATGAGTTTCGTATACCGGCTCTAAGTATTTGTGCATAAATACATCTTCCGGATAATGTTTATAAATCTTTCCGTCGCGTTTGTCTTTGTAAGCCGTACAAACTTTGATTTCGTCAAAAGTATCGAAAACATCAGCTTTTGTAAGTGCTATTGACGTCAAGCCGCCAACAAGTACAGAATATTTCATAATTACAGCATCAAACCATCCGCAGCGGCGTGCGCGGCCGGTTGTGACACCAAATTCGTGGCCAATTTCCTGAATTTTTTTACCCGTTTCGTCAGTAAGCTCTGTTACAAACGGGCCTTCGCCTACGCGTGTTACATAAGCCTTTGCAACACCGATAACTTCATCAATCATTGTCGGTCCGTAACCGCTTCCTGTTGCCGCGCCGCCACCGATAGGGTTTGACGAGGTTACAAATGGATAAGTCCCGTAATCTACGTCAAGCATTACGCCCTGAGCGCCTTCAAAAAGGATTTGTTTGTGACGGGAGTTTTCAAGTAATTCCTGCCACTCAAAGCATACATAAGGTTTGAAAATTTTTGCATAATTTTCACATAAAGCCAAAATGCATTCTTTTGAATAAGGCTGTAACCCGTAAACTTTTTCTAATGTTTTATTTTTCAGAGGCAAAATAATATCAAGTTTTTCGTTAAGGGTTTCTTCGTTATATAAATCTCCTATTTTTAATCCGATGCGAGCTGCTTTATCTGTGTAAGTCGGTCCGATTCCTTTTTTGGTTGTTCCGATTTTGCCTTTGCCAGCCGTGTTTTCTGAATATCCGTCAACTTCGGTGTGATATGGCATTGTTATTGAAGCAAGCGGACTGATTTTTAATCCTGAAACATCAATTCCCTGTTCAATAAGTTCGCTGACTTCTTTTTGAAACGCTTCAGGAAGAATAACCGTACCGGCTCCTAAAAAACAAGTTTTGCCTTTATATAAAATACCTGAAGGAATAAGGTGAAATTTGTAGGTTTTGTTATCTGCAACAACAGTATGGCCGGCGTTACATCCGCCCTGATAACGAATAATTAAATCCGCATCATGCGCCAAAATATCAGTAATTTTTGCTTTGCCTTCATCGCCCCACTGCGAACCTACAACAACTTTGTTTGTCATTTCATATCCCTTCCGTAAAAACTTATTTCAACATAGATATTTTACCACGGAAATATTGAATAATACAGAAGGAATATAATGGATAACTTTGATTAAAAATAAACCGGGGTAAAATATGCATATAGATAATAAAAATCGCCATCTAAAATGATAGCGAAAACATTAATAACATAGGGTGCTAAAGTCAAGTCCTAATTTTGTGGCTTATTTAGGTCTCATCCCTATTGATATTATTATTAAACAATTTTTGCTTTTTGTCAAGTACTTTTTGTAAATAAAATTAAACTCTGGAAGAGGTTGCTAGCAGGGCATATTAGAGCTTTGACGGCTTTTTTCTTATACTATAATTTTGTTTTGGCATGCTCTAAGTGTAATTCAAAAGAATAAAAATCATGGATTTGCATGGATTAATATAAAGAAAATCGCCTCAGGTGAGCTAAGGCGAGAATTATAACAAATAGTTTAGTTTAAAAAGTTTTTTTTACATGTCATTCTTAGCATGGTTTGCGCGATTGATGGGTTTCAGTGTAGCTGGCGAAAATCTTTGCTTGATTATAATGGGATCCTTCGCCTGAGTTTGAAGTTATTCTTTGGCTTTTTAGGTCATGCTCAGGATGACATTTCTTTTAGCCGCAACCTGCAGCCCGTGAGGACTGCAGGGATTGTAACTTATATTATGCGGTTAAATTATTTTGCGTAAAGAACTGCTCTTGCGGCTGCTGATGCAGGAACGACTGACTGGTCAAACATAGCAATCGGATAAATATCTGTCGGGTTTGATACTACACAAGAATAGTTATCATCACCTGCTGTACCTGTTGCTGAATTTGTATCACATTGAACAACTCTGTTTGGAGCTTTTTGACCGTTTACGTCAATGAAACCAAAGCAGTATTCATCACCACCGTTTGTATTAGTTGCTGCAACACATTCACCTTGTGTATTATCAAAGATAAATGTTATACCATCGTTGTAGAATAGCATTGTCAAATCTGTAGGCCAAGCGCTGCCAGCTGTTAATGTCGGAAATTCATGACCTGAACTATTGACGTGCTTTGTAGCAAATGCAGTGTAATCCTCATTATCACCTATTGATATAATTTTGTATGTATCAGTTGCTCCGTCAGTAGTACCTTGGAAATCATTTGTGCCGGCAACTTTAACAACGTTCATACGATTTTTAAACAAATCATAAATAGATTGAACGCCGCCAGCTGAAGTGGCATCTTCATCATCATCTGCATCTGCAGCAGTCGGGTTTGTACCTGCAACAGTTTGTGACAAGTCATAGTCTTCAAGCGCGATGTTCATAACAACAGCCTGAGACATTACTGATAATGCTTTTTTGTATGCTGTTTTGTACTGTGCGCCTTGAGTTGAGTTAATCAATGTCGGCATTGTCATTGCAGCGACAACCCCGATAATACCTAAAGTAATCAACACTTCTGCGAGCGTAAAACCGCCCATACCAATAGTTTTCTTTAACATCTAAATACCTCCGTTTATTGTACAATTCCATTCAATGTATAGGAATTATCTATAATTATATCTGATAAATAGAATTTTGTCAATATGTCGAATAGAAAAATGCTGTAATTCTGTTTATTGAATGGTTTAATTACCCCTTTGGAATTGTAATTATATAAACATCGGGAGCATAAATATGTCTTTAAAAATCCAACTTGGACAAAAAATTCAAATGCTGCGTAAAAAACGCAGATTTACTCAAGAGCAATTTGCGGAATTAATCGGCATTGACCCTAAAAATGTCAGCAAAATTGAAAACGGTAATAATTATCCTTCAGCTGAAACTCTTACTTCTATTGCAAAAGCTCTTGATGTGGATATTTATGAACTTTTTGTTTTTAAAGAAGAAATTTCTTATGAAGATATGCGCGAAGAGATTATAAAAGCCCTCGACTCTGACAAAGCTGTTATGTATCTGTATCAGGCTGTCAAGCTAATGTGATAATTGCTGTGTTCAGAGCTAGCAGGATGAGTGTCTGTGGTTAGAATTGAGTTATGTGTATTAAAATTTTTGAAGGAATTCTTTTGGTTTGGAAGGATTCTTAGGTCTTGACGGCCTCAGAATGACATGAAGAATTGCAGGATGGAATAATGGAGTCAGGAATGACCGGAATGCAGCTATTATTACTTATATATCCTGAAGTCCAGAGTTACAGTTTTTTCAGAATTTCCGGGATTATCTTGTAAGCATCGCCAACTATTCCCAAATCTGCAACTTCAAATATGGGTGCATTTTCATCCACGTTTATTGCAATAATTTTTTCACTATCTTTCATGCCGACAATGTGTTGTATTGCGCCTGAAATTCCAGATGCAATATAAAGTTTCGGCCGAACTGTTTTTCCTGTTTGTCCTATTTGAAGTTCCTTTTGTACAAGTCCGCTTTCTATGACAGCACGGCTTGCTCCGACTGTGCCATTTAGTTTATCAGCCAGCTCTTTTAAAAGTGCAAAACCTTCTTCGGTTCCAACACCCTTGCCGCCAGCAACAATGACTTCCGCGCTATCAAGATCATTCAGCTCTGTTTGAAGTGTTTTGATAAAGTCCACCAACTCTACTTTTGGTTTTATGTTTGAAATTTCAGCTGTTTTATAAATAATTTCAGTATTTCGCGGAGCATTTTCGCTCATTGGCTTGAAAACCTTTGGTCGGACTGTTGCCATTTGCGGGAATGTTTTGCATAAAATCGTTGCCATCAATTGACCGCCAAAAGTCGGGCGGGTTGCGGCAAGCAGCCCTTTTTCGTTTATATCCAAATCTGTGCAGTCGGCGGTCAAACCTGTGTGAAGCGCAGATGATATTCTCGGCGCCAAATCTCTTCCTTGAGCTGTAGCGCCAATCAGCATAATTTCAGGTTTAATTTCATTTGCCAAATCGATTGCTGTTTTTGCATAAAGTTCGGTGTCGTAATTTTTGTATTTTTCGTTTTCAAAAACATAAACTTTATCAATGCCGCTGTTTATAAAACCGTCCTTATAAAGCTCCATATCGCAGGGTTCGGTAATCAAGAGGGCGGAAATCTTACAATTATCAAGTTTTTTTGACAATTCAAGCGCTTTTGCTGCAAGTTCAAAAAAGACCGTGTGAATATATTTATCACGCGTCACTTCGGCGTATAACAGAATTCCTTTGTTTTCACTCATCTGCACCTGCCTTGAATTTGAGTATTTTTTCACAAATTTCGCCGACCGTGTTGTTGTTAAAGATTATTTTTTCGCATTTGTGTTCTACCATTGGACGAAAGGCCTTGCTTACATAAGTTGGAGACCCTTTAAGACCAACTTCTTCCGGTTTTAGCCCGATATCGGCAAGCGAATATTTGCGGATTTCGGTATGCATTGCTTTTTTAACTCCGTTAATTTTTGCACGCGCCGGCTCTTTGCTGTTTTGCAAAACGCACAAAAGCACAGGCAATTTTGCCCTTAATGTTTCTACTCCGTCGTCTGCCTGACGGGTTACGACAATGTAATCGTCGCCGCATTCAAGAACTTCTTTTACAAAGGTGATTTGTGGAAGGTTAAGATGGTTAGCGATGCTCGGACCGGTTTGCGCCGTGTCACCATCTATTGCAAACTGACCGCAAAGTATTATATCAAAATCTGGAACAGCTGTTTTAATGGAGTTTGCGAGAGTTTTGCCTGTTGCATAAGTGTCCGCGCCTGCAAATTTTTTGTCTGTAATCAGCGCACCATTATCAACCCCGACTGCAATTGCTTTTTTTAGCATTTCTTCAGCTTGCAGCGGCCCCATTGTTAGCGCTGTGATTTCAACTTCTTTACAGGTGTTTTTGATTTGTAATGCAGCTTCAATCGCATAAACATCATAAGGGTTGATAATACTTTCAACCCCTTCACGCTGGATAGTATTATGTTCCGTCCACTTAATATCAGATGTGTCCGGAACCTGTTTTATACAGAGTGCGATTTTCATAATTAATTAGTGTTTGTTTTTTTGTGCGGCTTGTCTGGAGTTCGCTGAAAGAAGCGCATTGTAAGCCATTATGTACATAGAACATTTTTTTACGCTAGGAATGTACCAGCTGCATCGTTCTTGTGTGCAGACCATGTCAATTCCGGTTCCTATACTTAATACCGGACAAAAAGGAATATCTTTTTTTTGAGCCATTCGTTTCTCCTGTATATTTTACTGCTGAGTTGAAGCTTGTTTCAGAAGATTACAATTTTGGTCACGTTTTCTCTCCTGATCTTTGTAAATACGTGTTCTGTTGATAACTTCATCAAAATCAATTTTGTGGGCATCAAAGTCAGGCCCGTCAACGCAGGCAAACTTAACTTCTCCGCCAACGGTAACTCTGCAAGCTCCGCACATACCTGTTCCATCAACCATAATCGGGTTCATGCTGGCTTCTGTATATATTCCTTTGTCACGGGTCAAATCTGCCACTGCACGCATCATTGGCATTGGCCCTACAGCGATAGCATAATCCACTTTTTCACGGTTCATGATTTTTTCCAATACCTGGGTGACGAAGCCTTTTTCGCCCATTGAACCATCATCGGTTGTTATGTATAATTCTGTGCAAGCGTCTTTCATCTTGTCTGCCCAGAAAATTAATTCTTTTGTTCTGGCGCCCATTATCATGTAAACTTTATTTCCTGCTTCTTTGAAAGCTTTTGCAATTAAATAACAGGGTGCTGCTCCGTAGCCGCCTGCAAGACAAACCACTGTTCCATATTTTTTTATATCTGTTGGTTTGCCAAGGGGGCCTACGATATCATGAATTTCTTCACCAACGTTAAGTTCTGCGAGTTTTTTGGTTGAATAGCCAACAGACATGAAAACAAGAGTTAGTTCACCTTTTTCCTTGTTTACATCAGCGATTGTAAGCGGAACTCTTTCGCCGTTTTCATCAGATCTAAAAATAATAAATTGTCCGGCTTGCGCATTTCTTACGACATACGGCGCCTCGACTGTAATTTCATATTGATTTGGGCAAATTTCTTTCTTTGCTAGAATTTTGTAACCCATTTTTCTCTCCTGTTATTCTTTAACAATATTGTACTACAAAAAATCCACAAAAAATAATTCTTTAATATTTTTAATATAATTAAACAGTTTTGTATGTATATTCAGGGTTCTTCTTTAGCTTTTCTTCAATTTCATCGAAGGTTAAAAGTCCCTGGGTTGCCCCGAATTCAGACACTGCTCCGGCTGAATTGACAGAAGCGTACATTAATGACCGTCCTATATCAAGCCTGTTTCTCTCCAGTGCTGCGCAGAACGTTGATGCAAAAGCATCTCCAGCACCAAGAGTTGAAACTACCGGGCCGTCAAAAACCGGGCAAAGATAAAATTGATTTCCATCGTACGCATAGGCTCCATGTTTCCCGTCTGTAATTACAATAACCTGATAATCCCTTATTTTTAATTTTTTCAGCATTTCTTTAACATCAGGATGAAGCGGCTCTTCTGAATATTTAGTCTCACGGGTGTCAGGGCGTTCCTGAATTTGGGTTGCTAAAGAGGCTTCTTCTTTGTTCATAACAACGATATTTGCGTTTGCAAGGATTTTCTTAAGGTAATTAAACCCTTTTTTGATGCTTGATGAACCGGCATTAAAGCATACAAACACATTGTTATCGTGCGCAAAAGTTGCAATATCATCAAGAACTTTGGTACTATCGCCATTCATAGGCGCAATGTAAAGGAGTTTTGCATTTTTTATTGCATCAAAGTTAATATCTGATTTTTTTATCCTGGCGTTTGCACCGCGGTGAGCAAGAACAGTTCTGTCTCCTTGAAAGCTTACCAAAATTATTGAAAATCCTGTGCTTTCTTTAGGGTCTTGAATTATGTTTGATAGATCAATATCTTTATTTTTGAAAGCTTCTAAAACCCCGTCGGAATATATATCGTCACCGATTTTGAAAATCGCACTTGTTTTGTAGCCCAGATTTGCGAAGTTTACAGCAGTGTTAACTCCGCCGCCGCCGACTTGAGAGGTGAAATCCTCAATTTCAACTTTTGCTCCGTAAGGGTAACTCATAAATTCTGATTTTTTATTTTTTGTATATACAGAAACAATATTTGCATCGTCGCTTTCAACAAATACATCCATTGTCGCGCTTCCGATTGTAATTACGTCACACATCTTAATATCCTCCAATTATTTTCATTCTATCATAAAAATTGTAAATAAATATTAAAATCAAAAATGAATTTTTTATTCAATAACGCAATTCTCTAAATAAAAATTTTTTAATAATTATACGAGGAAAAATTTAGGGGAATTTTATCATGGCAGATTTAACTGTGAAAGAAAACACGACGATTATTATCAAGAAAAACAAAGGAATTACGCATGCTCTCAGAGATTTAGTTAAGAAAAATCCTAACTCAATACTTTCTGATGGAAAAATTACAGCTAAGGAATGGAACGCCGTTCTTGATACGCTTATTGATATCAATAATTCAAGAAAATCGAATAATCAAAAACCGATATTCACAGGTGGTACTGACAAATCACGTGCCGGCTGGCATTCAAGTTTTGTTGTTCATCCAAATCAAAAGATTGAATTTACAGCAGAAGAAATGAGTGCACTGTATTCTGCAATGGGTGTGACTTTAAAAATTTCAGAAAATTCTGAAAATGCTGCGGAACAAAAAGTAGAAAGTAACCCTGATTCTACAGTAGTTACCCAGCCGGACAAACAAGATACAATCCCGGCACTAAAGGCAGATACTGTATTGGAAAAATCAGAATTGGATACTTCCAAAGTTGTTCCACCTGCACAAAAGGACAGTGTTGCTTTACCTCCGGCAGAGCATGAAAAAACAGTCATCAGTACTGATAACTCCACTGCTGTTCAGGAACCAGCAGTGGAAGACTCCTCTAAGAAATCAAGATACGAACTTAGCTGGGGCGAAATCGGTAAAATTTCACTCAAAAGCGCTAAGAACTTTGTAAAAGGAATGTTCTGTGATGAAAACGGTTTCAGCCTTAAACGCACGGCTGCAACGGTTGGTGTTGTTGCAGGGCTTGCTCTTGCTGCTCCTGTTGCAGCTGCTGCCGGTGCAAGCGCGGCGGTTGTTGGTGGAGTTGCTTTGACTGCAAAAGTAGCCGGTCTGGGATTAGCCGGCGTTATGGCTTATAATGGCGGCAAAAATGCTATCGAAGGCGGTATAAAATACTACAATTCTACAACCGAAGAAGAAGCTAAAGCTAACATGGAGCAGGCCATGGATGGTGCAGTAGAAGCCGCTGCCGCACTTCCGGCATTCTTTGCAATCAAAGGCGGTGCAAACAAAGGAAACAAGATTGTGCAAAACAAAGCATCACAAAAGCCACCGGTAGAAGAGGCTCCGAAAGCAGAGGCGAAACCAGCCGAAGTTAAACCTAACGAAAGCAATTCAGCTACGGAAGTCAAGCCGTTAGAAGACCCTATTCAACTAACAGATGAACCTGCACCTAAAGCTGAGCCAAAACCGGCTGAGGAAGTAAAACTTACAGAAGTTCCGAAGTCTGAAGCTAAGCCGACCGAAGCAAAGCCTGTAGATGAGCTTAAGCCTCAGGATACTCCAAAAATTGAAGTTAATCCAACCGAAATTAAACCCGAACAGCCAAAGCAAGAAACAAAAAGCGTAGAACCCGTAGATTATTCTACAAGACTTGAAATTGTTAGAACTAACAACGGTTTCAAAATCGAACGCCACAGAAATGCAGATGGTACGATTTCAAGAGATGTTGTTTTTGACAAAAATGAAAAATATTCTTATACAAAAGAGTATCAATACACATCAGATGGTGCAGAAGCAGGCTACACATTTGACTGGGCAAGCGGCAGCAAAGACGTATTCAAAACAGGCTCAAATCAAGGTGTAAGAACAAAAGCTGACGGTACACAATGGATTATCAAAAAAGAAGGCACAAAAATTTTAGAAGTTGAACAAATCAAGCCGAACGCAGAAACTTCGGCGGCTGAAGCAAAGCCGGCTCCCGAAGCTGCCCCGAAAACCGAACCAAATACTTCGCAGGAAGCGAAATCTGCTGAAGTTCAAACATCTGATAAATTTCCTAACTTCAAGGAACTTGAAACTTATAAAGAATCGGATTTAAATGTTTCAGTTACCTCAGCCGGGCATGGGCAAACTCCAGGTAATACAAGAAGTGTCCCTGACTTGAGAAATTACTTGGCGAAAGACGGTACTTGGCAAGACTCTGCAATCGTTTATTTACCAAATGAAAATGCGACTGCAATCGTTATTAAGATTGCAGGACGCAGGGGCGACAACTGGACTCTTATGGTTAACGGAAAAGTGCCGCAATCTAAAGCTGAAGCATTTATTAAATATTGTTCCGATAACAATGTGACAATGATTGATAGAACACTTTTTGCAGATTTCTTTAATGGGAAACTTAATTAAAAATTTGTTCCATAAAAAATAAAAAGGATTGGAATTTCTCCAATCCTTTTTTATTTATAAGACTTAAAGGTTTTAGCCCTTATTGATTTAAAAGCTTCGCTTTTTCTTCTTCGGTTACGCCTTTGATTGTAAGGTTTACTCTGCCTTTTTCGTCAATTTTTACGATTTTAACAATGACTTCATCGCCAATATGAAGATGCGGTTCAATTGTTTCAATTCTTTCCTGACAAACCTGTGAAATGTGAACCATTCCGTCTTTGCCGGCACAAAGTTCAACAAATGCGCCAATAGGAATAATTCTTACAACTTTACCTTTCATAATCATTCCGACTTCAGGTTTGAATGTAAGTTCTTTAATCATTCTTTTAGCGATTTCAGCGCCTTCCTGATCGTTTGAAGTAATTGTTACAACGCCGCTGTCCTGAATATCGATTTCAGCGCCTGATGCGTCGATAATCGCACGGATTTGTTTTCCGCCAGGCCCGATAACAGTTCCGATATCTTCAGTTGGAATTGTCATAGTTGTAATGCTAGGAGCAAACGGTGAAAGCGGACCGGGTTCTGTAATTGCTTCTCTCATTTTGCTTAAAATATGAAGTCTGCCTTCTTTTGCCTGAGCCAAAGCGCGGCGTAAGGTTTCGTTTGCAATACCTTTTGCCTTCATATCCATTTGAAGAGCTGTAATTCCGGTGTCGTTTCCTGTAACTTTGAAGTCCATATCGCCGAGGAAGTCTTCAATTCCCTGAATGTCTGTTAAAACAACAGGTTCTTTGCCTTCTTCTGTAATCATACCCATTGCAACTCCGCCAATCATGCATTTTACCGGAACGCCGGCATTCATCAAAGCCATTGATGAACCGCAGGTTGACGCCATTGAGGTTGATCCGTTTGATTCTAATACGTCTGAAGTTACGCGGATTGTGTAACCGAATTCTTCTTGAGAAGGAAGTGCCGGAACATTTGCGCGTTCTGCAAGAGCACCGTGTCCGACCTCACGTCTTCCGGGGCCTCTAAGCGGTTTAACTTCCCCAACAGAAAATCCCGGGAAAATATATTTATGCATGTAAGTTTTTTCTGTTTCAGGGTCAACGCCATCAAGTTCCTGCTTCATACCAGGCCCTGCAAGGGTTGCGACTGAAAGTACCTGAGTTTGCCCCCTTGTGAATACGGCTGAGCCGTGTGCACGCGGAATTACGCCGACTTCGCACCAGATTGGACGTACATCGTGCGGTTTTCTTCCGTCTGCACGTACGCCTTCATCCAAAATCATTGTGCGCATAATTTTCTTTTCTGCATTTTTGAATTCTTCTGCTACAAAGTCAATGCCTGTTTCTTCAATGATTTGTTTGATATAGTGGTCTTCAGGCAATGCGTCGATTTTTTCTTTAACAAGTTTTTTAGCTTCTTCAAGTTTTTCTTGTCTGTAAGTTCTGTCAAAGTTGTGATATGCATCGAAAATCATAGCACCTGCTGTTTCATTGATGATATTTTTCAATTCTGTTGTGTCGTAAGGATTTACGAACTCTTGTTTTTCAACTCCGCAAAGTTTTGCAAATTCAACTTGAGCTTCGCATTGTTTTCTGATTTCGCCTTGAGCGAATTCAACAGCATTCATAATATCGTCTTCTGTTACGAATTTGCATCCTGCTTCAACCATAATTACGCTGTCGTGAGTTCCTGCAACAACGATGTCTAAATCTGATTTGTCAGCCTGTTGGTGAGTCGGGTTAGCAATCATATTGCCGTTTTCGTCGCGTGAAACTCTTACTGCACCAATCGGGCCTTCAAAAGGAGCCCCTGAAAGCATTAAAGCACAAGACGCGCCAAGCATAGCCAGTGTATCAGGCTGATTTTGTTGATCATAGCTGAATAATTGTGCAACAATTTGAATATCGTTTCTGTAACCTTTCGGGAACAGGGGTCTTATTGGTCTATCAATCAAACGTGAAACAAGGATAGCTTTATCGCTTGCCTTGCCTTCTGAACGGTTGTAACCGCCAGGGATACGTCCGATTGAGGACATTCTTTCTTCATAATCAATTAACAACGGGAAAAAGTCGATACCAACTCGTGGTTCTTTAGATACAACGCAATGTACAAACAACATTGTGTCGCCGCATCTTACTGTAACTGAACCATTGGTAGATTGAGCATACTTCCCGGTTTCAACTGTAACGGTTTTTCCGCCGATTTCCAGTTCGAATTTTTTTGTTTCCGGTATCATAATTACCTTGTCTTTCTCGCACTTCTTGTGCGTTTTAGTTATACACTTATTTGTTCGTTTTTATGATAACCCAAACATGAAAAAAATACCATACGGGTTAGGTTAGTTGATATTCAAGATTTTTAAGAGCTCGCTATGTATACTACCAAGGGTAATCATCTTTTATTTCCCAACCATCGAACATAATCAATCCGGCACAAAAAAATCCATTTTGCTTCCTGTTGCATCCTCTCTCGTTTCCTCCTGTAAGAAACCAATTTCTATCATAGCTTGCTGCACCTTGTATGGCGGAGGTATAACCCACTCCTGCTGGTACAAATCCGAAATCGGGCTGGATTGAAAATGCAAAAACATCACGGCCATATTGATTTGGTTTTTTAAAACCATTAATATCCACAATTATATTAATGGCTGGAACTGGATTATTATCTATATCGTATCCATACACAAAATCAGTTGCTAAAATCATTGTTCCGTCAATTAATACCAGTTTAGGATTATTGTTTTTAACTTCTCCGTATGAATCGCAATTTTTGCCGTTTATGCATTTGTAATGTATATCAGCAGGAAAATCTTCAGGCATATATGTTTTTATGATTTTTAAGTAAGGTGTTAAATATGTATTTGTAAAAATTTCTGTGTGTGCATTTCCTCCTATTTCAAAGTCCCAATATTTAATATCGCCGTTTTGCAGCTCGGAAAGATTTATTGCTTGCTGCATGACTGAATAGAATTTTTTTAACTGTATGGCGGTTTGTTTTTTCTGATAATTGCCTATGAGAGAAGGCAAAGTCATAGCTGCGACTATTCCGATAATTCCCAGTGTGATAAGGACTTCTGCAATTGTAAATGCGTTAAGTTTAAGCATATGAATACCTCTATGGTGTAAATACATTATTTGTGACTTAAATATGAGTCAGTATGGTAAAACTATATCATATAATCCATATATGAGTCAAGGTGCAGAGGTTATTTTTTATGAAGGCGCGTGAAAAGCATTATTGCAAATTTGTTGGAGCTGCAATACGCGCCTTAAGAGAAGCCCGAGAGAAAAGTGTTAGACTTTTTGCTTACGAAAATGATATTCCTCAGGCAACTTTGTCACGAATTGAGCGCGGTGACAATGAGGCGCAGCTTGTTACTCTCAAAAAAATCGCAGAAGGGTTTGGCTGGTCTTTGTCTGAATTATTTTTGCATATTGAAGAGAAAATTCCTAAAGATTTTAAAATTTTTGATGACGAACATTATTAATTAGATTTATTTTTCTTTGTAAATTTCTTTCAATGCTTTTAAATCATCTTTGGTTATATTTAACCCTTTATCAGTTGTCGGGTTCATAATTGCATAAGGAATGTTTGTATGTGGCAGACCTATGGCATGACCTATTTCGTGGCGCATTATTTTTAGAAGGTCTATGTTTGGAAGTTTTGTAGTTCTTAAATCCGAATATTTAGCAATTTCAATTTTTGCGTGTATAAAATGGCCTTTTCCGTCTGTGTAGGGATATGTCAGACCCACGGCGTGTTCGGCTTTATCCGAAACTTTGTCTACAAATTTCACAACAATTTGTGCCTCCGCTTCTTCATCTGTGTAAGTGAATTCTACTAATTTATTACTGGCTGATTCCCAGTCCCCGAAACTTCTTTTCATTAAATAAGCATTTCTGTTGTCTTCAATATAAACAGATATTGGCATTGATTGCCACACGCCGATTATGTCTTCTGCCTTGACGATTCCGGTAGATAAAAATATTGCAGTTATAAGAAATAATACTTTTTTCATTTTTCTCCTCTGTTATTTATATAATCTATAAACCTCATTTATGGAATCGTTTGTAATGGTATATCCTGCTTTTACTGTTGGCTGCATAACGCTTTTGGGTGTGTTCGTATGGCCTGTAATTCCGATTGCATGTCCTATTTCGTGTTCCATAAGCAATAATAGTACATCTTTTGGCGCCGGATTCCCTTCTTTGGTAAGAAGCCCCATTTCAATATTTGCTTTTGTAAAGTAATTGCCTCTATATGAATACGAAGTTAAAGATTTTGTTTTATTTGGAGCATAACTTACGGTGATTTTTGCATTTGGACAGGAATCTGCAGTTAAAAAATTGAATGTAACTTTATCTTTGGTAACTTTCTGCCATTCTTGAAACGCCTGTTTCATAAGCGTACTGTTTGGATTTGGCGGAAGGCATACTAAAATCGGGTTGCTTTGCCATCGTAAATCAAGAGCAAAGGCGCTTGATTGCATTAATCCGGCTATTGCAAAGGATATAAATAATCCCAAAAGCTTTCTACTCATTTTACTTCTCACTTTCACACTGTTAAATTAAAAATTCCCTGAGTTTGGCGCGATTTTAACGGGTTTAGAAATGCATGTCAAAGCTTGGCGGCATACCGTTAATTTTTTCATCCTCCATACGCATTGCGGAACCAATAGTAAAACTTTCCGCAAAAGCTTTGTTTATTTGATAATTTATATCGCCGTTAAATACAGGTTCTCCTTCCTCAAGAAATTTGAATAACGGCTCAACCGGCGCTTTTGCGATGTTACTCAGTGTAGTGCCGGCCTGCTGTAAAGTTTTTTCACCGATTTCCGGAACTTTTACATTCATGCCAAATGGTTTGTATGGCCTGTTAAATGAAAATTGAGTGTCATTCATTTTTAATATCCTGAATTTAATACTTACTTACATTCAGGATATCGGCATGTTTTTGGTTAGAATTCAGTATTTTTTGTAAAAATGTTACGTTTGTTAATAATAATTTTTTTTAGGTTTAGACTTTAGTTTTGGGGATTCAAATTGTCGGCCGCTTTCAATGAAAAATACTTTTAGCATTCTTTGGGCTGTATCTTTTGGGATATTTCCTTTGAAAACTTCTTCGAAAATTTCATTAAAGTAGCGCTGCTGGTTTTCTTTTGGAAAGGCATTTATAAAATCTTTCATATAACTGTCAGAACGGTTGTTGTTGTCGCGTTCACAGGAAAGAGCATAGTTCCATAGTTCATTTGCGCCGTTTTGTGATCTTGGATGCATGTGCTCAATTGTTACAATGGATGGACGAAGAAGGTCGTATCCAATAGCGTCTGAGGCTGCAAGTTCATGTTTTGTTATAAAAGCATTTACACTAGTTCTTGAATCGGGCAGTCTTTTTACAATCGAGCTGATTTTTTCTCTGAGTGCATCATCCGGCATGCCTTCGAGCGTTTCGTTCAAATCATAGCGGAAAGCTTTGTTACTAAATTTTATTTTTACCGGTTTTTTCTCAATTGTAGCTATCCCTATGTCACAAAAATTAATAATATCCTTACGATTGAGAATTTCAGCATATTTTCTGATTTGGCCTATGAGAAATAACTGTAAGTCGGATTTTGTAAGCTCGTTTTTGTTCACATCACGAATTTCTGTGAGTTTCAAAATTTTATCAACAAATTTTTCTGTTAAAGGTTCTTTCGTATTTTTAAATATAGGATGCGTTAAGGGTTCTGTGAGTTTAATAATTCTTGAGGCCATGTATTCATCTTTAATCGTGTCGCTGATTCTGAAGATTTTGTATGCAAATTCCTTGCCGCTAAATTCTTCAGGGATGTATTCTTTTTCTTCAAGTCTGTTTTTAGTTATTTTAAGAAGTTTTTGGTATTTTGTTTTCCAGCCGTGGGGCATTTCATTTGCAAGACTTGAAAGTTCTTTAAAGATGGGTTGTTGCTCTTTTAAAAGTTCTTCATTTGCTTTCGGGTATAATTTTTTTATTGCTTCAGAAAGCCTTATATTAGGGTAGTCAAAGGCCATCATAGTAATTTTTTTCAGGGCTTCTTTTTCACTTGGGTGAAGGTATTCTAAGTAGTTAAACATTTCTTGTGCAAAGTTTTTAATCGGACCTGAAAATATTCCGTTAGTTTTTAATCGAGCCGCGATTTTGTTGCTTAAAAGCGGTCTTCCGCAATATATACAGTGAATTTTTCGCTGATTTACAATATTTTTGAAATCGCCTGCGCTTCTTATTGCAGTGAAAGAAATATCAGGAGTTGATTTTACAAATTTGTCATTTTGCGCAATCAATAATTGATTGCGAGAATAATCATGCTGATTATTCTCGAGCTTCCTTGTTTGTGGTTGTATTGAAAATAAATTTATTCCTGAAATTAGCATGATATATTAATGCATGTAAAATAAAAATTTTGTCGATTTGTTAAGAAATATTAACGTTCCAGTCGCAGCTTTCAAAATTTAGCCCATTGGAGGCGGCTGAATATATAAAGGTTTTAGTTTGCGCCAGTCGCAATCAGAGGTTTCGGCTTTTTTCAGTATTAGTTCACAAAGGGTTTCGCCAAGCGGCAGGTTTAGTGTCTGGTAAACCGTTCCGCCCAAAACCGGCTCAAGTTTTGCATCAGTTAAAACTTCGTAATTTCCGCTTTGCGCAAGTTCTTTTACCTTATCGATTTCAACCGCGCCCTTGATTTCGTTATCTAAATATAAGTAAGCCTTATTCTTGCGTGCGTCAAGTGCTGTTAAAACCGGTTTTGACGGTTTTTGCTTGTTTCTAAAAGCCTGACTCAGGATTTCGAGACTTGAAACGCCGGCTGCTCTTATGTTAAGCTGTTGAGCCATGACGCGCGCTGCTGTTGTGCAGGCTCGAATACCGGTAAAGCTTCCCGGCCCGATGTTTATGCCGATTAAAGATAAATCCGCGGGTTTTATCTTGTTTTTGTTTAAAATATTTGAAATTGTTGATATTAAAAATGCACTATGGTATTTTGAGTCGTGGTTTTCAATAACTTCAGAGGTCACAATCTCATTATTTAAAGCGAGTGTCAAATACATTTTTTCAAGACAGGTATCAAAGCAGAGTGTATAATTTTTATTCATTTTTTAATCCCTCCGTAATTTTGATATTATCTTCTCCAAAAGCTTCAAAAGAATATTTTCTGAAATCGTCGTTTTCATAAGTTACATTGATTTTTATATGGTTAAATGGCATTTCGTCCTGCGAAAACTCTGCCCATTCAACAAAGGTAAGCTGTTTACCTTCCGAATATTCGCGTAATTCATCAAGAATTGTGCTGACGCCTTCATTTTCAAGTCTGTATAAATCAAAATGGTAAATAGGAATTCTTGCGGTATGATATTCGTTTAATATTACAAAACTCGGACTTGTAACCTTTTCTTGAACATCAAGCGCTTCTGCTACAAGTTTTACGAAAGCCGTTTTTCCTGCACCTATCTCGCCGTAAAGGCTGACAAAACATCCGCCTTCGGCAAGTTTTGCAAAACGGTACGCAAGTTCTTTTGTTTCTTCTAAACTTTTACAAACTTTTTCATAAATATTTTTGTTATTCATAATTCACTACAATCTTGTTTCTTCCTGTTTCTTTTGCTTCATAAAGGGCTTTGTCTGCTTTTTTTAAGAGATCTTCTGCCTTGTCCTGTTTTTTGAATTCGTAAATTCCTACACTAATTGTAACATTAATAATTTTATGCGGGAATTCCTGATTAACTTTTGATAAGTCAATTTTTTTATTTTCGACAGCTTTTCGCAAACGTTCTGCAACCATAACGGCTTCTTCTGTCTTTGTGAAAGGTAGAAGAAGTGCGAATTCTTCCCCGCCGTATCGTCCTGCAATATCATATTCCCGAAGCTGCGAGCGCATTGTTTTAGATACGGTTTTTAAAACCAAATCCCCTGCCGCATGTCCGTAGATGTCATTTACCCGTTTGAAAAAGTCAATATCAGTCATTATTGCGCAAAGCGGTGTTCTCTGACGTTTTGCCTTTGCCGTTTCCTGTTTAATTCGTTCTTCCAGCTGGCGCCGGTTGTAAAATCCGGTCAAAGCATCAAGTGTTGCGTGTTTTAATATTTCAGCATAGACATTTGCGCGGTTAATTGTTATTGCTGATTGTTTTGAGAGTTGTTCAAGGTAATTTATGTCGTATTCACTCAATTCTGTGCCCATGCTTTTTGCCGCCATGCAGCCCAAAACCCTGTGTTCGCAAACAAGCGGAAAAATACCTGTTTTGCCGCTGTTTGTCAAAAAATATTCCTGATTTTCATGGAGCTTGTTAACTGCATTTAACATATTTTTATCCTTACAGTTAGAAGGCCATAAAAGATTGAATTTCAAATCCGATTTTATAAAAATATAGATAAGATGATTTGACATGAACTTATCAATCATTTCGCCAATCAGAGGGATAATGTAGCTTAATTCATACTGTGTTTCAATAATTTTTGCGATATTACGCATTAGTTCGTGAAAATCAATATTTTTCTGCATTGTTTCAGCAAGAAGAAGGTTTTGAATTTTTAGAGATATAATATAAGACGCTGTCCTCAAAAATACAATTAACTTCTCCCGGTTTCCGTTTTCGAAAACTAACATTCCAATACTTGAGCTGCGTTTGGGCAATGTATAAAAGGTTTTTTCTTTTTCAAAAATATGTTTCTTTGCGTGCTTTAATCCGAAAAAAAACTCCTCAAGCTTTAAACCTTCTTCATTAAGCTCCTCCTCTGCTATCCAGTCTTTTGAAAAATCTTTTAGAATATTAAGTTTTTCGTCAAAAACATAAACCTCCAAACTTGTAATTTTGAAGTTTTTAACAAAAAAATCCCTTAACGCGCTTACAAGGCTTGCCGCATTATAAGCTTCATCAAGAGATTTTGACAAATTTTCCAGTAACTTCTGCATCAGCCCTCAAGTTTTTGAAGAATCTCATCAGAGATGTCAAAATTTGCATAAACATTTTGAACATCATCATGCTCTTCAAGTTTATCCAAAAGTTTTAGAATTTGTGACGCGGTATTTTCATCTGTGATTTCGATGGTGTTCTGCGGAATTCTTGTAAATTCTGCCGTTACACTTTTGAAGCCGGCTTTTTCAAGTCCTTCAACTACATTCTGAAAGTTTTCAACTGTTGTTATGACCTTGTATTCATCGTCTTCTTCAGTAATATCAAGAGCATCAAGGCTTATTGCAGTTTCAAAAAGCTTTTCAAAATCAACGGATTCGTCAAATCTGATAACTCCTCGCTGGTCAAACATCCAGCTGACACATCCAGTTGCGCCGAGGCTTCCGTTAAATTTTGTAAAGAAACTTCTGATATCACCTGCCGTTCGGTTTCTATTGTCTGTCATAGCCTCGATTACAACGGCAACTCCGCCCGGAGCATAGCCTTCGTAAATAAGTTCTTCATAATTGTCTGCAGCACCTGAACCTGCACCTTTTTCAATGGCTCTTTTAATGTTGTCATTAGGAAGTCCGGCAGCCTTTGCCTTTTCAATTGCAGTTCTTAATCTGAAATTTCCGGCAGGGTCAGGCCCACCTAGTCTTGCTGATACAATCAGTTCTCTTGAATATTTTTGAAATACTACAGCTCTTTGGCTGTCGACTTTTGCTTTTTTATGTTTAATAGTTGACCACTTTGAGTGTCCTGACATATTTTTCCTCCAAATCTGACTAACTCTATACAACAATCATAGCAAAAAGATTAATAAAATACAAACCGCTCTTGAAATCTCACGGCATAAATGTTATAATAAAAGAGTAATATATTGAGCAAAAGGAACAATAATCATCATGATTCACCCGTCCAAAAAGGTAACTGCTGGAAAGGGCGGACTTCAGATACTTCTGATGTCCGATTGTGATGTGCAGATTTAGCGGCCGACAAATTTTTGCCGGCCTTTTCTGCGTTCCTGAAAAACTGAATAAGTATGTTAAAAATATTAGGAGCAAAAAGTATGAAAGAATTTTTCCGAGCAAAAAAGAAATGCTCACCACACTTAACTTGCCACAAGTCCTATTTGTGTTGTAAAAAATGTGTAAAACACTTTATTAGTCATTATGGAAAGCCTTCCGGCCTAACAATCGGGGAATTTCTAATCGGCTTAGCGATAATCGGTGTCCTAGCCCTAATCCTAATCCCAATCTATCGCACGGCCACCCCTGACAAGCTGGAGTCGCTCCACAAAAAAGCAACCTACACCGTAGACCGGATAGTAAACGAGCT